>JBOHME010000004.1:0-92482 GCA_050729795.1 Allostellaceae bacterium
GAACTGCCGGCGCTTGGGCTGCCGGCGCTTGGGCTGCCGACGCCAGGGCTGGCGACGCCGGGGCTGCCGGCACGGGGGCTGGCGCTGCGGTGATCCCTGCCGGGCCGGTGATGCCGCTCTTGCCCGCCGCATCGGCGTCGAGCATTCGGACGAGCTCGGCCGGAGCCGGCAGATCGGCGACATAGGCGAGCCGCACCAGGACCATCTCGGCGGCCTGGATCGGCGAGGGTGCGGCCTGCACCTCGGAAAGACCCTTCAGCAGCATCTGCCACAGCCGGGCGAGCGCCGGCATCGAGAGCATTGCGGCGATCGGCCTGGCGCGCTCGCGGTCGCTCTCGGCGATCGGGTCGCCGCTGCCGGCATCGGGTGCGAGCTTGAGCCGGGTCAGGAAGTGGCCGAGGTCGAGCAGCTCCTGCAGCACCAAGAGCGGATCGGCGCCCTCTTCGTAAAGGCGATCGAGCCGGGCCAGAGCGGCCGCCGCGTCACCGCGCAGCACCTCTTCGAGCAGATCCAAGACCTGGCCGCGATCGGCGACGCCGAGCATGTCGCGCACCGCCCGTTGCGTGACCTGGCCACCGGCGAGCGCGATCGCCTGGTCGAGCAGCGAGAGCCCGTCGCGCACCGAGCCGTCGGCAGCCCGCGCGATCAGCGCCAGCGCTTCGGGCTCGGCCTCGACCCCTTCGTCTGCCGCGACCTGGCGGTAATGCTCGATCAACAGATCGGCCGGCACGCGGCGCAACGCAAACCGCTGACAGCGCGACAACACGGTTACCGGCACCTTGTGCACCTCGGTTGTCGCCAATACGAAGACCGTCGCCGGCGGCGGCTCTTCGAGCGTCTTCAGGAGCGCGTCAAAGGCCTGCTTCGAGAGCATGTGCACTTCGTCGATGATATAGATTTTGCTGCGCGCCGCGACCGGGCGGTAGCGCACGCCATCGGTCAGATCGCGGATCTCGCCGACCCCGGCATGCGAGGCCGCGTCCATCTCGATCACATCGACATGGCGGTCCTCGGCGATGTCGCGGCAATGCACGCATTGGCCGCAAGGCTCGATCGTCGGGCCACCCTGGCCATCCGGTCCGACGCAGTTGAGCGCGCGGGCGATGATTCGCGCGGTCGTGGTCTTGCCGACCCCGCGCACCCCGGTCAGCATAAAGGCGTGCGCAACGCGGCCGCTGGCGATCGCGTTCGACAGCGTGCGCACCATCGCCTCCTGCCCGATCAGCCCGGCAAAGCTCTGCGGCCGGTATTTGCGGGCGAGCACGCGATAGCTGTTCGAAGGGTCGCTCATCGACAAAACCGGGGCTGGGGTGGGAGACCGGGTGAACGACCCAGGCCGGCACTCGTTACGGCTGCTTCCTTCCGGACCTGACCGGGTTGGCGAGAGGCCTGTCCGCCTCCGGGCTCCCAGCCCACTATATCAGCTGCCTCCGGTCCCGAGGCAAGCGTCGCTCGGGGGGCAAGCGTCGCGGCGGGTGCTCAGCTGCGCCATTCGAGGGTGCGCGGCCTGATTGGGTTTTCGAACGGCCGGCCCTCGGCGCGGGTGCGGCGATATTCGCGCTTCAGGCGATAATACCATTTCGCCTGAGTGTCGGCGTCGTCGATCAGCATCAGTGGCGGGTCCCAGCGCAGCCCCCGGCTCTGTCGCTCCATGATCGCGCGGTCCTGGTCGAGAAACGCGCGCACATAGCGCCGCAGCAGCGGCTTCAGGAGGCCGAGCGCCGGCGAGGTCCAGTAGATGCAATGGTTGATCTCGGTCGTTTGCTCGTCGACCGGGGTCAACGCGGTCAGATTGCCGACCAGATGGCGCCCGGCGCGGATATTCTCGATCCGCACACTCGGCAGGCGGAAGATGATCTCGGTCTCGGGCGTCCCGCCCAACAGCCGGTAAGCGCGCGAATTGGCCGAAGGCCGGTGCCGGGTCATCGTAAAGCCCCACAGCGAGGGCGCGAAAGCCTTGGATTTGGCGTGGATCGAATGGCGCGAGCGCCACCACCAGGCGCGGTGGACAAAGGGTCCGTGCGCCGGGTCCATCAGCCCGACGACGGCATGATCGATCGATGCGGCAAGACGCACAGTTTCGGTCAGCCGCGGGCGCGTGTCGTCAACGCCATCGACCAGCGGGATCTCCGGTGCCACAGCCGGATCGTCGCCGAAATAGACCCAGATATTGCCCTGCACTTCGCGCGCCGGATAGCGGCGCACACGCACCCGCGCCGGTGTGAACGTCTGGCCCGGCACCAGCGCCGGGATCGCCGTGCACTCGCCGCCGGTGGCAAAGCGCCAGCCGTGATAGCAGCATTCGATCGCGTGGCCATCGAAATGGCCGGCACTGAGCGGCATGCCGCGATGCGGGCACAGATCGCGCAGCGCGAAGACCGCACCGGCGGTGTCGCGGCCGATTAGCACCGGCTCGCCCAGCATGGTCCTGGCGAGCATCGCCGCAGGCTTGAGCCGCCGCCCGGCGACCGCGTAGTACCACGCCTCCCGCAACGGCGCGTCGCCGTCCTCCACCCTTTGCTCCCCAAAAACCTGTTGCCGTCACCATGATGCCGCGTGACAGTCGCGGTTCCGGATCGGGCAGGCAAGGGCGAAGGTGCAGCGATGACGGCGATGCCCAGGACGGGCGAGGACGTCCCGCTCCTCCTCGAGGGGTGCGAAAGCGGCGTGTTGCGGCTGACGCTGAACCGGCCGCAGGCGCGCAACGCATTGTCGGCGGCGCTGATGGCGGCGCTGATCGAAGCTCTCGGCCGCGCCGCTGTCGATAGGAGTGTACGGGTCGTGGTCATCTCCGGGGCCGGTCCGGCTTTTTGTGCCGGCCACGATTTGCGTGAGATCCGCTCCGACCGGCGGCGCGAGACTTACGAGCAGCTCTTTGCGCAATGCAGCGAGTTGATGCTGGCGATCGTGCGGCTGCCAAAGCCGGTCATCGCCGAGGTGGCGGGTGTCGCCACCGCCGCGGGCTGCCAGCTGGTCGCCAGCTGCGATCTGGCGGTCGCGGCCGAAGAGGCGCGTTTTGCCACGCCCGGGGTCAATATCGGCCTCTTTTGCTCGACGCCGATGGTGGCGCTGTCGCGCGCGGTCGGACGCAAACCGGCGATGGAGATGCTGCTGACCGGCGAATTGATCGACGCGGCGCGAGCCCGTGAGATCGGCCTCGTCAACCGCGTCGTCCCCAGCGGCGAATTGCGCGCCGCGGTTGATGCTCTGGCGCGTCAGATCGCCGGCAAATCGGCCTTTACCGTGGCGATCGGCAAGGAGGCGTTCTACCGCCAGGCCGAGCTCGACCTGGCATCCGCCTATCGCTTCGCCGCGGAAGTCATGACGACCAACATGCTGGCCGCCGATGCCGGTGAGGGCATCGACGCGTTTCTCGCCCGGCGCGCGCCCAAGTGGCAGGACCGTTGAGGCGCCTGTCCCTTTGCGGCGCCTGTCCCTCTGCGGCGCCTGTCCCTCTGCGGCGCCTGTCCCTCTGCGGCGCGGGGCAAAGGGCCGGCCGGCATCGCCTGGGCGCGGCCGAACCGGATCTACCGCAACTCTCGGCGCCGGGCGTCAACTGATCTTCAATTATCTCGGCAGCACGCGCAATCCGATACCCCGCGATGTCGCCATATCGATCGATCGCCCTGCCCGGCTACGTCACATATTTTAAATGTTGTGGTATTGAGGTTTGCCCTAGGGTAGCAGGGCCCAGTCGGTCAGAGCGATCGGATGAGGCACTGCAACCGTGAAATTCGAATTCACCTTTCTGGACATCGCCATTCTGTTCTTCCTGACCCTTGGGCCGCTCAAGGCGATCCCGCCCTTTGCCAGGTTGACGCACGGCGCCGAGCCTGCCTTTCGCCGGGCCATGGCTTGGCGGTCTACGGCGATCGCGACAATCATCGTTCTCGCTGTTGCGTTGCTCGGATCGATCGTTTTGACAAACTGGCAGGTCTCGCCGCCGGCGATCGGCATCACCGGCGCCATCATCCTGTTTTACCAGGCGCTGGGGATCATCATGCACATGCCGACCGCGGCGCCGGCGGCAGCCGAGCCGGAGCCGAGCCGGCCGCCGCCTTCGCCGGCGATTGCCGCCTTTCCATTGGCCATCCCCGCGCTGGTGACCGCACCCGGGATCGCAGCCATTACCGCGATTGTCATCCTCAACAAGCACGATTTGGCGCATGAGACGACCATTGTCGGCATCCTGCTTGCGGTGATGGCCCTCAACCTGGTCACCTTGTGGAACGCCGACGCAATTCTTAAGCGTGTTTCTCCCGGGCTGTTGTATCTGGTGGGGTGGGTGTTGGCGGTGCTTCAGGCGGCACTGGCTGTGCAGGTCGTAATCCATAGCCTGCGCGTGCTCGAGGTTTTGCGCTGGCCGGTTTCCCCGGCTTGATGGACGCAGCAGCGATGAGCGACGACCCGCAGACCGGGACCGACAACAACCGCGCCCGGTTCGAAGTCAGGGCTACGGCGGACAGTCATTTCAGCTGGATCCGCACCCGCCTCAGCGTTGAACGCACAATGATGTCGTGGCAGCGCACTGCCGTGGCGCTGATCGGCTTTGGCTTCGCAATCGTGCAATACCTCGAACATTTGCAACAGATCCCCGGAGCCCGATCCGCCTACCTCCCGCACGCGCCGCAATATTTGGGGCTGGCGTTGATCTCATGCGGCATCCTGGCGCTCGTCATTTCGCTTTGGCAGTACTGGTGGACGGTTCGCTACCTGCGGGGCGGATCGTTCGCGCCGATCGCCGGCATGACCAAGGAGGGCAAGCGGTCGCCGGTCGCAGCGGTCGCTGTGCTCCTTATCGGCATCGGGCTTTTCGCCTTTTTTGCGGTGCTGTTCCGCCTGACGTAGCGCGACAGGCCGAGCAACCGCGACCAATCAGCACTTTGGAAACCACCCGACCAACGATAAGGAGATCGAGATGGCTAGATCCAGAGCAACCGCCAAGCCGAACATCGTTATCATCTGGGGCGATGATATCGGCATGGCCAACCTCAGCTGCTACACGCATGGCTTGATGGGCTACCAGACCCCCAATATCGACCGCATCGCCCAGGAAGGCATGCGTTTCACCGATCTCTACGCCGAGCAAAGCTGCACCGCTGGACGGGCGTCGTTTCTCACCGGTCAGCATGGGTTGCGCACCGGGTTGACCAAAGTCGGCCTGCCAGCCGCCACCGTTGGTCTGCACAAAGAAGATCCGACCATTGCCGAGCTGCTCAAGCCATTGGGCTACGCGACGGCGCAGATCGGTAAGAACCATCTCGGCGACCGCAACGAATACCTGCCGACGGTGCACGGCTTTGATGAGTTCTACGGCAATTTGTACCACCTGAACGCCGAGGAGGAGCCGGAGCTGGCGGATTATCCGAAAGGCTCGGATTTTCCGCGGTTCCACGAGAGATTCGGCCCACGCGGCGTGTTGGACTGCAAGGCCAGCGCTACCGACGACGCGACGGTCGACCCGCGGTTTGGCAGGGTCGGCAGGCAGACCATCCACGACACCGGCCCACTCACGCGCAAACGCATGGAGACGATCGACGATGACATCGCCGCCCGCTCCGCCGACTATATCAGGCGGCAGGCCCAGGCCGGACAACCCTTCTTTCTCTGGGTGAACTTCACCCACATGCATCTGCGCACGCATGTGAAGCCAGAGAGCAGGGGTCAGTCGGGCCGCTGGCAAAGCGAATACCACGACGTGATGATCGATCACGACAAGAATGTCGGCGAGGTGCTGAAGGCGCTCGACGATGCCGGCATCGCCGACAACACCTTTGTCATGTACTCGACCGATAACGGTCCACACATGAATACTTGGCCCGACGGGGCGATGACACCATTCCGCAACGAGAAGAACACCAATTGGGAGGGCGCCTATCGGGTGCCGTGCATCGTCCGCTGGCCGGGCAGGATCAAGCCGGGCAGCGTGTCGAACGAGATCGTGGCACATCACGACTGGCTGCCGACGATCGTGGCCATGGCCGGTGACCCGGACGTCACCGACAAGCTGTTGAAGGGCTACACGCTCGGGGACATGACCTACAAGGTCCACCTCGACGGTTATAATCTGGCACCGTATCTGACCGGCGAGGCGGACAAGAGCCCGCGGGTCTCCTTCATCTACTGCAACGACGACCAGCAGGTCGTGGCATTGCGCTACGACAATTGGAAGATCGTGTTCGAGGAGCAGCGGACGCCCGGCACGCTGCGCATCTGGGCTGAACCGTTCACCACTCTGCGGGTGCCAAAGATCTTCAACCTGCGCACCGATCCGTTCGAGCGCGCGGACATTACCTCAAACACCTACTACGATTGGCTGATCGATCACGTCTACCTGCTGGTGCCGGCGCAGGCCTATATCGGGGAGTTCCTTGCCACCTTTGCGGAGTTTCCGCAACGGCAGAAGGCCGCCAGCTTCAACCTCGACGACGTGCTCCGCAAACTGCAAGAGGGCGCCCACCACCACTAACCGGCCGAACCCGCCGGCGCCGGCCGGGTTATCCGATCGGCGCCGGTATGGCCAAGCGGAGTGGTCGATGGAGGAATGGCTTCACCTCGTCACGCAGCACGCTGTCGTCGTCGCCGAACCGCTCGGCACCGGTCACACCGGCACCGATCTGCGCTGAGGGCGCGAAGGGATGCAGATGGCCCGGGAAGAGAGGAAAACGCCAGCGCCCGCCGGTCCGGCCGACAAGGTGCGCGCGTTTTACGAAAGCCACCCGTATCCGGCGCCGATCGCCAATCTCGATCGCCACCGCGAGCTCTATCGCAACCCGGATCGGCGCCGGGCATTGTCCCTTCTGCTGTGGCCGAGGCTGAAGCCGCGGGCAAATCGCGAGATCCTGATCGCCGGCTGCGGAACGTCTCAGGCGGCAATCCATGCGCTGCGCGAGCCTGATGCGCGCGTGACGGCAATCGACATCAGCGAAACCAGCCTGCGCCACACGCGCGATCTTCAGCGCAAATACGGCTTGCGAAACCTCGAGCTTCGCCGGCTCGCGATCGAAGAGGTCGAGGAGCTCGGCCAGATGTTCGACCAGATCGTCTGCACGGGCGTGCTCCATCACCTGCCCGATCCGGATGCCGGCCTTCGGGCGCTGCGCAGCGTGCTGATGCCCGACGGCGCGATGCAGCTGATGGTCTATGCCGCATATGGGCGTGCCGGCATCTACATGATGCAGGAATACTGCCGCTTGCTCGGGGTCGGCGTCTCGCAGGAGGAGTTGCGCGATCTCGGCGACGCGATCCGCGCGCTCTCTCCCGACCATCCGATTGCCGTCGTGGCGCGGCGAGCGAAGGATTTTGGCAATCCGGACGCGCTGGCCGATGCACTGCTTCACCCTCAGGATCGCGCCTACACCGTGCCGCAGATTTATGCGTGGCTCGAACGCTGCGGCCTGTCCTTCGCGCGCTGGCACGAGCAGGCGCCCTATCTGCCGCACTGCGGCGCGATAGCGGGTAGGCCGCACACCGCACGTCTTGTTTCGCTTTCACCGCGGCTGCAGCACGCGGCGGTCGAGCTGCTGCGCGGAACAATGGTCGTGCACAACTTCATTGCGTATCGCGACGATCGAATGGGCGAGGCCCAGCCGATCTCGTTCGATGGCGATGCCTGGCGGGGCTACGTTCCGCTCCGCCTGCCGTGGACCCTGAGCATCCGGGACCGGGCGCCCCCCGGTTTTGCCGCGGTCCTGATCAACCGGGCTCACACCTACCCCGACCTCGCTTTGCCGATCGATGCGGCACAGGAGCGACTATTGGCGGCAATCGACGGCAACTGCTCGAGCGATCAGATCCTGCGGCTCGCCGCGGCGGCGGGTGACGAGTCACGGGCCGGCAGGTTTTTCGAGCAGCTATGGCGGCACGATCAGATCGTGTTCGACGCAACAAACCCGCGCTGACCGGTGGGAGCGCCCGAGAAATGCTGCCGCTGATGAGCTTCGCGACGGTGACCGGTGAGGCGCCAGTTTTTATGACCTCGGCATCAGTGCCGCCGGGCTGCTGACCCATTGAATGATCTTATAAAAACCTGCGTGAAATACCCACCACGCAAGCAGCATCGCGAGCCTATAGCGGGCCGATCACGTTGACTGACCATGGTGGGCCGCGCCCGGCCCGGTGAAAATTTGCGAGGCGAAATGAACCACGACAGCTATTCCGACGCCTATCTGCGCGACATCCTGGCGACTGCGCGAACGATCGCCGTCGTCGGCGCCAGTCCGAGGTGCCATCGGCCGAGCCACCGGGTCATGGCCTATCTGCAGCGCCACGGCTACCGGGCGATTCCGGTCAATCCGAACGCCGCCGGCAGGACGATCAACGGCGAAATCTGCCATGCGGCACTCGGTGACGTTCTCGCGCCGATCGATATCGTCGATGTGTTCCGCCGCAGCGAGCTCGCCGGTGAGGCGCTCGATGCGGCGATCGCGATCGGCGCCAAGGCGGTGTGGATGCAGCTGGGCGTGCGCGACGATGCCGCTGCCGCGCGCGCCGAAGCCCACGGACTGAAGGTGGTGATGAACCGCTGTCCGGCGATCGAGATCCCGCGCCTCCAGCTGCCGCCGCGCTGATCGCGGCGCCCGGTGTCCGGCGGGGGAAAGATATCCGCCCCGGCTCACGCGCTGTCTGCCGGCATGGCGGCCCCTGAACAATCAGCCGGTCTGCGCGACCGCCGATCTGCGACACTCTGCCTCATACGGCAGGAGTGAGCATCATGCTGTTCGCGCTTGGCGGCAGGGCCACGAGGAACTTCCTGGCGATCCTCTGTCTGATGTACGTCATCGTCTTTATCGACCGGGTCAATCTTGCCGCCGCCGCGGGGGTCATGCAGAAGGACCTCGGTCTCAGCAACATCGCGCTCGGCATCGCCTTTTCGGCGTTCAACTATGCCTATGCTCCGTTTCAGCTGGTCGGCGGCTGGATCGCCGACCGGTTCGGGGCGCGGTTGACGCTCGCCGTCTGCGCGCTGGTCTGGGCGGTGACGACGATGCTGACGGGCGCGGTCGGCGGGCTCTTCTCGCTATTTGCGGCGCGCCTGGTGCTCGGCATGGGCGAGGGGGCGACCTTCCCGGCCGCGACCCGTGCGCTGTCGCAATGGACCCCGCTGACCTCGCGCGGTGTCGCGGTCGGCATCACCCATGCCGCCGGGCGGATCGGAGCCGGGCTCGCGGCGCCGATCGTGGCGCTGTTGATCACCTGGTACTCCTGGCGCTTTTCGTTTGTCGCGCTGGGAATGCTGTCCGCGTTCTGGGCGGTGCTGTGGTGGTGGTATTTCCGCGACGATCCACGCGAGCATCCCGGCATGACCGCCGATAATCTCGCCACCTTGCCCAGCGCCGAGGCCGGCCGGTCGATCGGTTCCGGTCCGGTGCCGTGGCGGCGATTGATCCCGCGCATGACACCGATGACGATCGTTTATTTCTGCATGGGCTGGACCGGCTGGCTCTATGTCACCTGGATGCCGTCGCTGTTTTCGAAAAACTACGGCCTCGACCTCAAGAAGTCGTCGCTGTTCTACGCGGTGACGTTCTTTTTCGCGATGATCGCCGAACTCTCCGGCGGCATCGTCAGCGACTACCTGCTGCGGCGCACCCGGAGCGTGCAGATCGCCCGTTCGCTCTCGGTCGCGGTCAGCCTGGCGCTGGCCGTCGCGGCGCTGCTGCCGGCGATCCTGGTCCATGACCTCGTCGTCGGACTGGTCAGCTTTACGGCGGCCCTGTTCTTTCTCGATCTGGCGATCTCGCCGATGTGGATCGCGACGATGGATATAGCACCCAATTACGCCGGTACCGTCAGCGCGCTGATGAATGCGGCGGGTGCGGTGGCCGGCATCCTGTCGCCGCTGGTCTTCGGGCTGATCCTCGAAGCAACCGGCAATTGGACCCTGCCATTCGCAGTTTCGGTCGGGTTGCTGCTGTTCGGTGTGGTCATGACATTCTGGATGCGGCCCGATCGCCCGATCGCGGTCGGCACCGGGATCGGCGGTCTGGCGCTGGCCGGCGAGTGAGCCTCTGGCGCAATCGGTGGGTGCGGGCCGCGCCGCAATCTGCCACAGTGCGGCATCCATCGAGGAGCAGAAGCGCAACATGCTAGACCAGCCCCTGACCAGCAAGATGATCGCCCGCAAGGAGGGTGCGGTTGGCCACCTGATCTTCAACAACCCAGCGCGGCACAATGCGGTCTCGCTCGAAATGTGGCAGGGGGTGGGTCAGATCATCGATGATTTCGAGGCCGACGACGCGATCCGGGTGATCGTTGTCAGTGGTGCTGGCGGGCGCGCTTTTGTGTCCGGCGCCGATATTTCCGAATTCAAGGAAAGGCGCGCGTCCGAGGAGGCGGCTGCCGCCTATGCCAGGATCTCGGAGGGCGCGCGGCTGCGCCTGCAGGAGACACTGAAGCCGACAATCGCGATGATCCGCGGCTATTGCATCGGCGGCGGGGTCGGCACCGCCTTGGCCTGCGATCTGCGCATCGCCGCCGAGGGGTCGAAATTCGGCATACCAGCGGCAAAGCTCGGCCTCGGCTACGCCTATGACGGGATCAAGAAGCTGGTCGATCTGGTCGGCCCAGCACATGCCCGCGAGATCTTCTACACCGCGCGCCAGTTTACCGCCGAGGAGGCGCTGGGCATGGGGCTGGTCAACCGCGTGGTGCCAGCGGACACGCTCGAGACTTATGTCGCGGATTATTGCGCGACAATCGCCGCCAACGCACCCTTGACCGTGCGCGCCGCCAAAGTCGCTGTTCGCGAGGCGCTAAAGGACGAGAATGCGCGCGACCTCGCCTTGTGCAGGCGGCTTGTCGATGACTGCTTTGCCAGCGCCGATTACACCGAAGGCCGCACCGCCTTTATGGAAAAGCGCAAGCCCGCCTTCACGGGGCGGTAAGGGTCTGCTGTTTGTCCCGCCGGTCTGGATCGCCGCGCCGCTTCCCTCCGTGCGATGGCGGGCAACAGGCAGTTGAAGGCAATGCGGCGTCAGGTCTGGACATTCCTGCGCCTCGTTTGGGGCGAATGGGCGAGCCGAGTGACCGGTTCACTCAGCGCTGTTGTTCTTTTGCTTGGTCTGGGAATTAGCGTTGCTAGCGCGGCCGGGATTTCCGTTCCAGCCCAATCGGTTCTTCAGATCGCTACCTGGCTTTTGGTGGCGATATGTGGAGGTCAAGCGGCTTATGCAGTTTGGGCGCGCGAGAGAGCGGCCCGAGATGAAGCGGAAACTAGACTGGCCGAGCTTTCTGATGGGCTTCCTCCCGCAACCGATCGTGCATCTCCGACCACACAAGCCTTTCGCGCATTGCGTGAAAAGGAGACTCGTCAATTTCTCGGTTTGGATATCCGCGCCGATTCGCTTCGGCTTTCATTTGAGGAAACCGATGCTTTCCAGCGAGCGGAAGTAAGAGGTAATTATGTAATCAGAACATGGTGTGTACGCGTCGAGAACGTAGACCACTCGCATCTTATTACCAATTGCCGGCTGCGGGGAGACTTCAGCGGAAGTTCGGGCCACCTATTAAATGAAATTGGTACGCTACAGGCTGGAGAACGACGATTGGTCGATGTAGCGACGCACCACGAAATGCCCGCGGACAAATTCATTCATATGCACGCGGCGCGTCCGGGAGGTTTTTTCGCAGAGGCGTTTGACTATCTCAAGCTTCCGGTAGAGGGATCACTAGTTACGTTTCATGTTACCTCGGACGAAACAAGGTCAGCGACATTGATTTGTCGGCTCTTTGTCGACGGGACTGGAAAATTCAAAATGGAAAGGGAGTAGCAGTTATGGATGTCTATTTCTTCTCTTTGGAGGCGACAGCGCCTTGGACTATCGCTGCGCTTCCTGCGCAACGATCTGCTTTTCTTCCGCGACAATATTGAGCCTGAACCGGATTTTATGATGAAGCTCCCCGCACACAACCGCTACGACTACGTGCCCATTCACAAGCGGCCGCAATACGACTGGCCCGAAGGCAAGCGGCTCGCCGTCACTTTCAACAACAACATCGAATATTTCGCGTTTGGTGCGGGACTCGGCAGCGATTCGACCGGCGCCGCGGCGGCGCAGAGCCAGCGCAACTACGCCTGGCGCGACTATGGCAACCGCGTCGGGCTGTGGTCCTATCTCGACCTCTTGGACGAGTTCGGCCTGCCCGGCGCGCACAATGTCAACTCGGCGGTGCTCGAAGCCTGCCCCGATATTGTCGAGCGGCTGAATGCGCGCGGCGATGAATATGTCGGGCATGGCCGCACCAATTCCGAGCGCCAGGACGTGCTGTGGGAGGAGGATGAGCGCCGGCTGATCGCCGAATGCACCGAAATCGTGGCCCGGCTCTCCGGGCGGCAACCCGAGGGCTGGCTCGGCCCCTACATTGCGCAGAGCGCGGTGACCCTCGATCTTCTGAAGGAGGCAGGCTACCGCTATGTGATGGACTGGGCCTTGGACGACCAGCCGGTGTGGATGCGCACCCGTTCGGGGCCGATCCTGTCGGTGCCCTATCCGCTCGAGCTCAATGATTCGCCGGCGCTGGTGTTTCGCCGGCACACCGGCCGCCAATTCGCCGAGATGATCATCGACCAGTTCGACGAGATGCTGGCGCAGTCGAAAAAATACCCGCTGGTCTTCGCCGTCTCGGTGCACCCGTTCATCATCGGCCAGCCGTTCCGTCTGCACGCGTTTCGCGGCGCGGTGCGCCACATCCTCGATCATCGCGAGGAATTGTGGATCACCACCCCCGGCGAGATCGCCCGCTATTGCGCGGCTTTGCCAACGGCGGCGCTTCCCGGTCGGGCCTGATCCGCTGCCGCACCTAGCCGGCACGGGTCGCGGTGGCACGCGCCGGCTCGCCCGGCGCTTTGTTGCCGAGGCGTAAGAGCGGAACGAGCACCAGGATCACCGCGGTCGATGCCGCCGACACAAGGATCAGCGGCGCCAGCCGGTTGTGGAAGGCGTGCTCATAGAGAAACGAGCCGATATTGCCGGACAGGGTCGAGGACAGGTTCAAAAGCGACATCAATGCGGCAAACGCGAACCCCTCGGCGCGCTCGGGGCAGTAATCCGCCGCCAGGGTCAGTGTCGCAACAAACGCCACCATGCCGGCCATGCCGCTGAAAAAGTTGATGATCGCGGCACTCGCGGGACTCGCGAGCAGCAGAAAGGCGGCAGTGGTTGCGGTGCCGAACAAGATGCTCGCATTCAACAGCTGCCGCGCGCTGAGCCCGCCGAGAAATCGGCGATAGAGCAACGCTGCGGTAATCCAGCCGGCCGAGTTGATCGCGCCCAGGAGCCCGATATAGGCCTGGGAAAACTTCAGAGTGTCGGTCATGTAGTAGTAGAGCGGCAGGCCGAACCCCGGGTTCAGGTAATAAAGAAACAGGAAGAGACCGATGAGCCACAGCTCGCGCAGCGTGAAGGCGGCGACAAGGGCATGAAACGTGCGTTTCAGCTCGGCGAGGTCGAGCCGGCTCGGCACCTCGTCGATCAGGAGCACGGTGCCAAAGATCGCGAGCAGCGGGGCGACGGCGATGATCGCTGCGGCGCCGTGCAATGCGGCTGCCGGCGACAGGCGCTGCACCAGTTGGCCGCCGACAAAGGCGCTGGCCATCGCCGCGATGTTGAACCACAGCCATTGTTGATTGACAAAACGGTCGCTGGCATTGAGCCGCTGGCCGTTCTCGACCAGCACCGCGCCGCACAAGGTGCTTGAGATCGCCATTGCATAGGCGGTCGAGAGCAGCACCGCCAGGAGTGCCGCGGGACGGGTCATGCGGGTGACGCCGAGGCAGGCCAGCGTCGCCGCCGCATTGGCCAGCACCAGATAGGCTTTGCGGCGGTACCCGAACAGCGGCACGAAGTCGGAGACGATCCCGTAGACGGGCTTGATGATCCAGGGCAGGTTGAGCACGGTCAGCCAGGCGCTCACCTGCAGCGGGGTCCAGCCCAACTCCGATTTGAGGAAGTAGTTGAGCGGCTGGGCGATCAGCCCGGCCCCCGCCTGGCCCAGCCCTTCGACGATATAAACGAGGGCGAAAAACATCATCAGCCGGCCGATCTGCCGGCGCTCCGGCAGCGGCGCCGCCGGTTGTGCCGGCAGATTAGCGGCCACCAGTCACCCCGGTCCGGTGATCTCGATCGGGACACCGCCGGGCGGGACACCGCCGGGCGGGACGCCGCCGGGCGGCCGCTGCTCGGTCCTCATCGCCTCCTCTGCGCCGTCATCGACCGCAGCATAGCCCGAACGCCGCAGCGTTTCAGCGGCAGCGGTAGCGCGCGATCTGGTCGCTGCCATCCTTGAAAGTAGTGGCGAGCTCGGCCGATTTACCCCAGGAGCCGCAATGCAGCGCCGCCACCTGATAGGCGGCCGCGTCCGGGGTCCTGTCCGAATACCAGCGCAGGGTGATGTCATGCGGCGATCTGCTGAGCGTCCAGGGTGGCATGGCGCAGGACCCGAGCCCGAGCAGCATCGCCAGCGCTGCCATTCTCCCCGCCATCGCCACTCGCGTCATCGCCACCTCGCTCGGTTCGGGATCGGATTGCCGCTGACCCACCACTCGTGCCGCCAGGCAAACGCCGTTGCCGCGCCGCCGGTTTCAACAGTTTCCGGACCACGGCAATGAGTGGCGAGCTGCACGGCTATGTCGGCGACATCCCGTATCTGCGCGACTTCAAGCCGATGCTGGCGCCGGCATGGCTCGATCATGTGGCGCTCGTCTGCGGTGTCGAGCCGCCGGTGCGCGAGAACGGGTTTGCCTGGTGCGATCTTGGCTGCGGTGAGGGTGTGACCGCGGTGATCCTCGCTGCGACTCACCCGCGCGGCCGGTTTCACGGGATCGACGCGATGGCCGTGCATATCGACCATGCGCGGCGCTTTGCGAGCGAAGCAGCGGTCGGCAATCTGCGCCTCGATGCGGTCGATTTCGCCACGGGCCTGCGTGACCTGCCGCAGTTCGATTATCTCGTGGCGCATGGCGTCTACAGCTGGATCGACACGGGGAGCCAGGCGGCGTTGCGCCACCTGATCGATCGACATCTGAAGCCCGGTGGCCTCGTCTATGTCAGCTATAACGCGATGCCGGGATGGGCACCCGATCTGCCGTTCCAGCGCCTTCTTCATGAGCTGGGCCGGATCGGCGCGGGCGACAGCGCGGCACGGCTCGCTCCCGCTTTCGACGTGATCGACCGGATGGCGAGAGCCGGCGTGCCGGCGCTGACAGGGAGCACCACCCTCGCCGGGCTCGCCAAGCAACCGCAGGACTATCCGGCTGCCTACCTCGTCCACGAATTCCTGCACGCCGCGTGGCGGCCGCTCTATGTCACCGAGCTCCGCAACGCGATGGCCGAGATCGGGCTCGCCCCGGTCGGCTCGGCGAGCCTTGCCGAAAATTTTGATGCGCTGGTGCTGAGCGACGCCACCCGCGCATTGCTCGCCGGCATCGCCGACCAGGACATCCGCGAGCTTCTGCGCGATTTCTATCTCGATCAGCGGCTGCGCTGCGACGTGCTCGACCGCGGCAATCGCCGTCTCGCCGGCGCCGAGCGCGAGGCGCGGCTTTTGGCGGCCAGCTACGCGCTCTGCCGCCCGGCGGCGGCAATCTATTACCGGATGACAACCCCTGCTGGCGCGCGCGGTTATGACAGCCCGATAGCCCGCGCCATTGTTGCGGCACTCGCCCTGGGTCCGCGCCGGCTCGCCGGTCTTCTGCCCGCACCCGAGCTGCTCGAAGCCTTGCTGACGCTGTGCGCCGCCGGCGATGTGATGCCTGTCGAGCCCGGCCGCGAGCCGGTTGGGCGGCTCAATCGCGCGATCGGCAATCGGCTCGATGGCGCCGAGGAGATCCTGTGGCTGGCGCTGCCCTGCGGCACCGCACTTCGCGCCGAGCGCGACCTGCTGCGCGTATTGCGCGGCACCACCGCGCCCGACGAGCGCCGCTTCCCCGGCTGGCGCAGCTTTCTCGCCGCGCACGGTCTGCGATTTCAGTAAAGCACCGACGGGAGATAGGCGCCGGCCGGCTCGTTGTAGAGCCCCGTCGTCATCAGCGTCATCTGGTGCACGAGCCGCAGCCCGTGCTCGAGGCACCAGCCGAACAGCTCGCCGTTGCGGGTCGGCAGCAGAAACCCCCCATGCTCGAAACCGGATGCCGCGCCGATCAGCGCTTTGAGATCCGGATTGGTGAGCGCCACGGCGTGGCCGTAAAACGCGAGCGCGCTGGCATAGCCGGTGACCCGCCCGAGATGCTCGACGAGCCTTGCCGACCCCTGCCGGATCGCGTCGCTGAGCTCGCCGCTGCGGGCGTGACCATGCACCTGCCGACACAGCGCATTGCACGCGTCGAGATCGGCAATCGTCGCCGGCCGCACATGGTATCCGGCAAGCTTCAGGCCGAGCGGCGGTCCTCCCATTTTCGAGCACATCTCGCGGCTGGCAAAGCCGAGCTTTGTATAGAGGCACAGCGAGCGGTTGTGATAGGCCGATTGCAGCAGCCGCACCCCGGCGGCACCGCGCCGCGCCTCCTGCTCCAGGATGGCCTGCATCAGCCGCCGCCCGATGGACCGGTTTTGCGCCGCCGGCGCCACGGTGATCGGGCCGATACCGGCGATCGGGCCGCGCTCGTCAACAAAGTTGCTGCCGATGACCGCGCCGCCCTCCTCGGCCACCACCGGGTAGAAGCCGGGATGCGTCAGCAGCGTCCGCATCAGCTCGACCGCGGTGTCCGGGGTCGGAAAATCCCACGGAAAATTGTGCGCGCTAGAGATCGTCTTGAATGCTTCGAAGGCGATCCGGCCGCAGGCTTCGGCATCGGCGAGAGCGCCGCGCCGCAGAGTTATGCTCATCGCCTCCCTCGCGGATCGATCGGCGGGATGCATAGCATAGATTGCGCGAAGAGGCAGCGCCGGCAGTCTGACTTTGGTGTGGCCTTGCCCTCGGATCGCGATCGGCCGATGATCGTTGCGGGTCGCCGCGACCGCGGCGCATGACCGTTTGACCTCATCACTGTTTGAGGAGGAGACCACCCGATGCTGTCACCCGAGGATAACGAGCTGATCACCCGCGTCGGCCCGGGCACACCGATGGGCGGGGTGCTGCGGCGCTACTGGATCCCGGCGTTTCTCGCCCGTGAGCTGCCCGAGCCCGACTGCCCGCCGGTGCGCGTCCAGCTGCTCGGCGAGAAGCTGGTCGGGTTTCGCGACACTGAGGGCCGCCTCGGCCTTGTCGACGAGTTCTGCCCGCATCGCCGCGCCTCGTTGTGGTTCGGGCGCAACGAGGAATCGGGGCTGCGCTGCATCTATCACGGCTGGAAATTCGACGTCGACGGCAACTGCACCGAGCAGATGAACGAGCCCGAGCCGTTCTGCCACAAGGTCCGGCTGACCGCATATCCGACGGTCGAGATGGGCGGCGTCGTTTGGACCTATATGGGCCCCAGGGACAAGATGCCGGCGCCCCCGGCCTTCGAATGGACCCAGGTGCCGGAGACCCACCGCCACGTCTCGAAGGTGTGGGAGGAGTGCAACTGGCTGCAGGCGTTGGAAGGCGGCATCGACACCTCGCATGCGCCGATCCTGCACCGCACGATCACCGCCAACACCAGCCGCCCCGGCATCCCGGTGCAGGGACCGTTTGTGCGCGGCCGCGCACCGTTGCTTGAAGTCGATGTGACCGATTACGGCTATCGCTATGTCGGCATCCGGCCACTCGACGACGACAAGACCTATGTGCGCTCCTATCATTTCGTGATGCCGTTCACGCAAATCCGGCCGCAGCAATTGGGCCGGGCGATGGGTGGCGGCGACCGCCCCAACATCGCCGGGCACATCTGGGTCCCGATCGATGACGCGAACTGCATGGTGTGGAACTGGATGTACAGCTTTGGCGAGCCGGGGCTCAGCGACGCGGACCGCATGGAGCGTGGCAACGGCAACGGCCCCGATTATGTCGAGACTTCCGGCGAGTTCCGCTCGTTCCGCAACAAGCGCAACGACTGGATGATCGACCGCGAGGCGCAGAAGCACGAAACTTTTACCGGCATCGACGGCATCAACACCCAGGACCGCGCGGTGCAGGAAGGCATGGGGCCGGTCGTCGATCGCTCGAAGGAGCACCTGGGGCCGGCCGACCGGGCGATCATCGCGACGCGGCGGCTGCTGCTCAATGCGGTTCGGACGGTGCAGCAGGGCGGCAACCTGCCCGGGACCGACACCAGCTATTATTCGGCGCGCGCGATCGAAAAGATCTTTCCGCGCGAAGAGACCTGGCGCCAGACAGTGCTGCCCGAGATGTACGCCGAGGAGCTGCCGGCCGCGGCGAAATAGCGGGGTGAAGCAGCGGGGTTGGGAGTAGGGGTTCGTTAACCTCGAACGGCGAGGCTTCCGCTCAGGCGGGAACGGCAGGTGCCGGCCCGTGACGGAGGGCGGAGGCTATCGCGCCAATCGATCTCTCGCGGCGGGCAACAGGACGGACAGATGGCTGGGACGGGTCATGGGCCAGACTGGCCCCGTCCTGGCCGCTGATCGTAGCCCTCCTGGCCTGCGCCCGAATCCTCGCGCAGCCCGCCGCACTGCTGCACGATCCGGATACCTATCTGCATATCGCTGCCGGGCGCTGGATGCTGGCGCATGGCGCGCTGCCGGTGCACGACCCGTTTTCCTACACCTTTGCCGGTGCGCGGTGGGTGCCGCACGAATGGCTCGCCGAGCTCGTCATGGCTGCGGCGTATCGGGCCGGCGATTGGAACGGGCTGGTGCTGCTGACGATCGGCTGCTTCGCCGCGAGCCTCGCATTGCTGACCCGATTTTTGCTGCGCCAGGCCGAGCCGTTCTGCGCGCTGATCGTGGTGGCATTGGCCGCAGCGATGGTCGAGCCCCATCTGCTGGCGCGGCCGCATCTCTTAGCGATGCCGCTGCTCGTGCTCTGGTCGGGGGCGCTGTTCCGGGCCCGTGACATCGGCGCCGGCCCGCCCTTCCGGCTGCTGCCGATCATGGTGCTGTGGGCCAATCTGCACGACAGCTACCTCTTCGGCCTGCTGCTCGCCTTCTATCTGGCGTGCGAGGCGGTGCTGACCGGGCCGGATCGGCGCATCGAGGCACGGCGCTGGGGCCTGTTCGCCTTACTCTCGCTCGGCGCTTCGTTGGCGACGCCCAACGGCATCGCCGGCTTTGTCCAGCCGTTCCGACTGATGGCGATGCCGGCGCTGCAATCCTCCTTTATCGAGTGGCAGAGCCCGAATTTTCAGCAATTCCAGCCGGTCGAGATCATGCTGCTGGGGCTGGTGGCGCTCGGCCTCGCGACCGGGGTCAAGGTGCCGCCGATGCGGGTGCTGGTGGTGGTCGGGTTGTGCCACATGGCGCTCGCTCACAGCCGCCATGCTGACCTTCTTGGGCTGGTCGGGCCGCTCGCGGTGGCGGGCTCGCTCGGTCCGCAGCTCGCCCTAAAGATCGGCGCCGCGCCGCCTTCGCCAATCGGCCGCCTCTTTGGCCGGCTGGCCCGGCCGGCACCGCCGCGAGCATTGCTGCTCGGCCTCACCGTCGCGCTGATGCTGAGCCTGCCGGTGCTGCGGCACCCGATCGTGCGCGGTGACGATAATGCGACGCCGGCACGGGCGCTCGCCGCCGCCGTTCGGATGGGGCTCGCGGGGCGCGTCTTCAACAGCGAAGCCTTTGGCGATTACCTGGTGTTTCGCGGGATACCGACCTTTATCGACGGCCGCATCGAGCTCTATGGTAATGCGTTTCTGGCCGGCTATCTCGATGCGATCGACGGCGACGCTGGCGCCTTGCGCCGCTTGCTCGACCACTGGGGCGTCGCATGGGTCCTGCTCCAGCCAGGGCAGCCGGCCGCCGGCGATCTCGCCGAGCTGCCGGGGTGGCGGCGCGTCTATCGCGACGCGCGCGCCGTCATTTACGCTCGCACCGGCTCTCGGCCGCGGAGCACGGCGCTGCCGTGATCCCCGGCATCCGGTCTAGCTGCCGCCGAGCGCGTCGATCTCGGCATCCTCCGGGAACCGTCCCAGCTGCTTTTTCGAAAAGGCGAGCCGGCCATCGACGGTGATCTCGAACACACCGCTGATGCCTTTGATCAGCTCGACCTCGGCGCCGTACTTTTCCTCGAGACGTGCCCTCGCACGGAGGGCTCTGGGGAGATAGTTTCACGGTACGCAATATTCGATCCGGACCTTCATTTTCGTAACCCCTCGGGGAACACCCCCGCCGTCGATCATAATACCGCCGTGCGGCCGGGGCCACGACCGCGCTTCTGCCGGGGAACGGGTCAGCTGGTGCGGAGCGGAATTTCCTTGAGCCCGAGCGAGCCGAGCGTCGCCAGCCCGGAGATCACCGCGGCGGCGAAGAACACCTGGGCAAAGGCCGCGCGCATGACCCGGTCGAGACCGGCGACCGGCGGCCGTCCGGAGGGCCGAGCCTGGGCGAGATGCAATAAGGCGATGCCGGGATCGGTGCCGAGCACATGGTGGCCGGGCAAGGCCAGCGCACCCTTGTCGAGAGCACCGACCAGGAGTGCGGTCAGCAGAGCCACCCCGAGCGCGCCGCCCATCAGGCGGAAGAACATCAGCACCGACAGGCCGATGCCGGTATCCTCGAATTCGAGCGCGTTCTGCACCGCCACCACCATCGGCGACAGCTGAAAGCCGAAGGCGAGCCCGAGCCCAGCGGTCAGCGCGGTGTCGCTCGCGACCCCGTTGCCCAGCCCGAAATGGGCGATCGCCGCGCACAACAGCGTCATCGCCGCGGCACCGACAATCGGATAGAGGCGGTAACGCCCGGTGCGGGTCACCAACTGCCCGGCGATGAACGAGCCCAGCACCGTGCCGCCGGTCATCGGCATCAGGCGGATGCCGGCCTGATCGGCGGGCAGCCCCGAAACGAGCTCGAAATCGAGCGGCACCAGGATGATCAGCGCGATCATCACCATCGAGGTGGCAAAAGCAGTCAGGCTGCCGATCGTGAAAATCCGGTTGGCGAACAGCCGCAGCGGGATCATCGGCTCGGCCGCTTCGCGCTCGCGCACGACGAGCAGACCGAGCAGCACGATCCCGATCGCGATCGGCACCAGCACATCGATGCGGCCCCACCCACCGGCCGCTTCGATCCCGGCAACCCCAATCAGGATCGGCGTCGCCGAGGCGATAATCAGCGTTGCGCCGAGCCAGTCGATGACCGGCTTGCGCCGCGGCCGCGGCAGGCGGCGCAGGTTGCGGTTGCACAGCACGAGCGCCAATGCGCCAAACGGCAGATTGATCCAGAAGATCCAGGGCCACGACAAATCCTCGGCGAAAAACCCGCCGAGCACCGGACCCAGGAGGTTTGAGATCGCCATGACGCTCGAAAAATAGCCCTGGTATTTGCCGCGATCGCGCGGCGGGATCACATCGGCGATGGCCGCCTGCGAGACCGAGCGCAGACCGCCGCCGCCGACCCCCTGCAAGAGCCGCGCACCGATCAGCTCGAGCATCGTATGCGCCGAGGCGCACAAGACCGAGGCGGCGACAAACAGCGCGATCGACACCATCAGGATCGGCCGACGTCCGTAAAGATCGCTGAGCCGGCCGTAGATCGGCGTCGTCACCGTCGAGGCGACCAGATAGGCCGACACGACCCAGGAAATCAGCGACCAGCCATTGAGGTCCTGGGCCATCGCCGACAGCGAGGTAGCGACGATCGTCTGGTCGAGGCTGGCGAGAAACATCGCCAGCATCAGCCCCGAGAGGATCGAGACAATCTCCGATCGCGACAGGGACAGCGTGGCTGATTGCGCCGGCGGGGCCATTAGGATCGCGTCAAGCTCGTCGGTTGTCACTACCTCGTCGGTTGTGACTACAGGGCAAACGGCCGGGAGGGCAACAGCGGCGCGGCAGTGCGCCGGTCACGGCCGAGACGGCGGCATCCGGGGAATGGCCGGGTGCGCGCGAGCGGGCTATCCTTCATCGAGTCTTGCTAAGGAGGAGCGTCATGCTGCCGGCCCCGGGGTTTCACCACATCCACCTCAATTCGGTCGATCCCGACCGCGCCCTCGCGTTTTATACCCGCCAGTTCCCGTCTGCCGCGCGCGGCAGCTGGGGCGGGTTTGCGGCGCTCAAATCGCCGAACAACGTCATGGTATTGTTCACCCGGGTCGAGACACCGCCGCCAACCGGACCGCAAAGTGCGATCTGGCATTTCGGTTGGCACGTGACCGACTCGCGCGCCTGCCTCGAAACCTTCAGGAGCCGGTCGGAGGTCGAATTATTGCCGCTCTACACCACCGAGGAGGGCGGCTCGGTGCTGATCTCGAGCGATACCTGGCCCAGCATCGGCAATGTGCTTGGTCTCACCCGCTCGCAGATCGCCGAGGCCAGGGAGCGTGGTGTTGCGTCGGCCGGGACCGGTGGTTTCGCCTATATGCGCGGCCCCGACGAGGCCCTTGTCGAATATGCCGGCAATCACCCGACGGAGCGCTTCAACCATGTCCATCTTTACCAGGAGGACCCGATCGCCGCGCTCGTATGGTATCAGAAGCATCTGAACGCACCGCTCCGGCCGGGCTATGAGCCGACCTCCGCCGGGATGTCGGGCGGCGGCGGGGCGGTGCGCGGATCGGACCGCACCTGGCCGGCGCTGGACCGCGAGGGGATGTTCCGCACCCCGCGCGCCGGGGTCGAGTTTGGCGACGTGTCGATGATGTGGTACGCGAACCAGGGCGAGACCCCACTGGTTGGCTCGCGCGGCCAGCTGCAGGATCATGTGGCGCTGTCGGTCGCCGATCTCGATGCCTGGGCCGAGAAGCTCCTCTCTGAAGGTGTGGCGATCATCGAACCGATCTATCCGCTCGGCGACACCCGTGCCCTGATGATCGAGGGCCCGAGCCGTGAGGCGATCGAGCTGGTCGAAGTTCGGTAACTGAAGGTCTAGTTCAGAATGGCTTCGTTCCAGACCAAGGAATTATTCTCAGAACAATTCGAACAGTTACAAAAAGTGGCGCCGCCATCTCCATTGTACCACTATACGGACCAAACCGGTATACTTGGGATTATCCGAAGTGGGGAGCTTTGGGCAACCAAGATGCAATATATGAACGATACAATGGAGTTTGGATTAGTAGTCGAAGTAGCTAAAAAGTTATTAAAGAAAAGAGAAAATAGTTCTGCCGAAATGGAGCAACAGTTGTATGAATGGATAATCAGTAACTTATCTAATATTAGCCACGCCAACATCTGTTCTATTTCATTCTGCCATAATCCTGATTTGCTGAGTCAGTGGCGTGGTTATCCGGGCTCTGGGGTGGGGTTTGCCATAGGCTTCAACACAGATAATTTGTTAGAAGCAGCGTCGAGTAACCACTGTCGTCTCGGCCGCTGCATATATGACGAGACTGATCACATCAAAATTATCGACGAGCTGATCGATCAACTTGAGCAGGGAGCCGCTGTTTCCCGGATAAGGAATTTCCACATCAAAAGCCTTTTGCTCTTGGAAAGACGTTTGAGGCGGCCCTCATGAGGTATGGTGCGTTTTTCAAGGATCATTCTTTCAAAGAAGAAGACGAGTGGCGAATTGTCACTGATCTGAAATATTATTATGATCCGGCTTTTGACTTCCGTACCGGAAAATCTATGCTCATTCCGTACTATCGCCTCGATGTCCGGCATGATTCTTGGAGAGAGAAGATTGTCGATGTCGTAGTCGGTCCTTGCCCATATCCAGAGAGTTCAAAGAAGGCAACAGAGGCTTTTCTTCTCAAAAATTACGTGGTGATGGAAAACCGTTGGACTTGGGGCCCACCCAGCTTGCACCCGCCGGTGAGGAATTCAACGATTCCGTATCGGAGTTGGTAGAACAAGAGCTTGGGCGCGAATCAGTCTCTAGGAATCACCGAACCGGCTCAGCCGGTCGGCAGCAGCAGCGCGGCAGCGCGCGCCCGGACCGCTTCCGGCAAAGGCGCTGGCCGCCGCGTGTCGAGATCGAGCTGGACGCCGAACTGATCTGCTCGGGCGAATTCGGCGCGGCTGCGCGGGTCGGTCATCCGGTGCACAAAGCGGATCGACGAGTTGCCGAGATGGGCGATGCCCGTCTCGACCAGATAGGGCGTGCCGGGGATCGGCGCGCTGCTGATCCGCAGCGCCAGCTCAAAGGTCGAGAAACCGCGCCGCGCGGTCTTCATCGACGCGCCGCCCATGCCGATCGCTGCCAGCGTTTGCAGCAACCCGTCGGTAAAGCGGTGCACAAAAGCCGCAAGCGAGAACCGGCTGTTCTCGTCGAGATCGCCCGGCTTCGCCCGGCCGCGCGCGCTGGGAATGGCGCCGGCCATCGATTTCGGCGCGGGCCGCCGTTCGATCGCCGGCCCGTCCCACCTTGCCACGTCCCACCTTGCCACGTCCCACTTTGCCAATTGTCGCCCGATGCCCTCGCGGCGCGCGGCCGGCAGGCGAGCCGACGGCAGCTCCCAGCTTTCCTCGACCCAGGTCACCGTTTCGCCCCCGGCCGAATCGACAATGCGGTGACCAAGCCGCAGGTCCGGATCGAGCCCGAGCGGTGCGCTCTCGACATGAAAGCTGTCGCCGGCGCGCAGCTCGTGCACAAAGCGCAGATCGAACCGCCGGACAAACCCGCCGATGCGCAGTGTTTCGGCAACTCCGAGCCGGTCGGCCAGGTTCGCCCCGGCCATCTCGACCCGGTCGAGATAAAATGCGATCGTGAAATGCTCGGTGACGTCGCATTCCCAGGGCGCCACCGTGCTGCGGCAGGTCTCGCTCCAATCCGCCATAACCGGGTTCCATGATGTCGTAGGCGGCCATCAGATAGCATACGCCGCTTTCGGCCGGCGACAGATCGCGTCGCTGAGAACGCGCGGGCTATCAGTGCCGCGGGTGATAGTGGGCTTGCCAAGGCGAAGAGATTGAACCAAGCGGCGATAACGAGTGTTTTCGCTGTGCTCACAAATCCCGGGACGGTCATGACCGCCGCTGTCAAGAAGATCCAAATCCGCGAGGGCCTGCCACACCCGCTCGGCGCCACCTGGGATGGCGAGGGGGCCAATTTTGCGCTGTTTTCGGCGCACGCGACCGCGGTCGAAATCTGCCTCTTTGACAACACCGGCGAGCACGAGATCGCGCGCGTCGAATTGCCTGAATACACCGACGAGATCTGGCACGGCTATCTGCCAGAGTTCGGGCCGGGGACGATCTATGGCTATCGCGTGCATGGTCCTTACGAGCCCGCCGCTGGTCACCGCTTCAACCCGAACAAACTGCTGCTGGATCCCTACGCGCGCGGACATTTCGGCGATCTCGAATGGAACCCGGCAGTCTTCGGCTATCAAATGGAGTCGGGCGATGACACCACCTTCGACGAGCGCGACAGCGCGCCCTTCATGCCGAAATGCGTCGTGGTCGATCCTAATTTCGATTGGCAGGGCGAGCCCAGCCGCCGCGCCGTCGCCTGGGACCGCACGATCGTCTATGAAATGCACCTGCGCGGGTATACGAAGCTCTATCCCGAATTGCCGGAGGAATGGCGCGGCACCTATAAAGGCCTATCTGGAAAGGTTCTCGAATACATCCGCTCATTGGGCGTGAGCTCGGTCGAGCTGTTGCCGATCCACACCTTTATCAATGACAGCCTGCTGCTGGACCAGGAATTGACCAATTACTGGGGCTACAGCTCAATCGGCTTTTTTGCCCCGGACCCACGCTACTCTCACGAACGCGAGCAGACCTTGCGCGAATTCAAGGAGATGGTGGCGCGCCTGCACGATGCCGGGCTCGAGGTGATCCTGGACGTCGTTTACAACCACACCGCCGAGGGCAACGAGCTCGGTCCGACCCTGTCGTTCAAGGGCATCGACAACGCCTCCTATTACCGGCTGCTGCCCGACGAGCCGCGCTACTACATCAACGACACCGGCACCGGCAACACGCTCAACCTCAGCCATATGCGGGTGATCCAGATGGTTGCCGACAGCCTGCGCTATTGGGCTGGCGAAACCCATGTGGACGGGTTTCGCTTTGATCTCGGCACGATCCTCGCCCGCGAGCCGAACGGCTTTGACAATCAGAGCGGTTTTCTGAAGGCCTGCTGCCAGGACCCGCTGCTGCGGACCGTCAAGCTGATTGCCGAGCCCTGGGATTGCGGGCCGGGCGGCTATCAGGTCGGCGGCTTTCCGCCGGGCTGGGCCGAGTGGAACGACAAGTTTCGCGATGTGGTACGCGATTTCTGGCGCGAGGAAGCGCCGGCGAGCGCGCTGGCACCGCGGCTGTCCGCCTCGGGCGATGTGTTCAACCATCGCGGCCGCAAGCCTTCGGCGTGCATCAACTTCGTCACCGTGCATGATGGCTTCACGCTTGCCGACCTCGTCTCCTACAACGACAAGCACAACGAGGCGAACGGCGAGGACAACCGCGACGGAAATTCCGATAACCGCTCCTGGAACTGCGGTGCCGAAGGTCCGACCGACGACGCGGCGGTGAACGAGCTGCGCGCCCGGCAGATGCGCAACATACTCGCGACACTGCTGTTGTCTCAAGGAACGCCGATGCTGCTCGCCGGCGACGAGTTTGGCCGAACCCAGAACGGCAACAACAATGCCTATTGCCAGGACAACGAGATCGGCTGGGTCAGCTGGGACATCGGCGAGACGGGGCAGTCGCTGATCCGCTTTGTCCAAAGGCTGACCGCGCTGCGCCACAAATACCCGATCCTGCGCCGCGCCCGGTTTCTGACCGGCGCCTACAACGAGGAGCTCGGGGTCAAGGACGTGACCTGGATCAGCGCGTCCGGCGCCGAGATGGTCCCCGAGGAATGGGACGACACGAGCACGCAATGCTTTGGCATGCTGATGGACGGCCGCGCCCAGCCGACCGGCATCCGCCGGCGCGGCGAGGACGCGACCTTGCTGATGGTGCTGAACGGCTATCACGACCTCGTCGAGTTCACCCTGCCCGAGACCGCCGGCGGCTCGCATTGGTCGCTGTTGATCGACACCAACCTCGCCGAGGACGCGAAGCGCGGCAGTTTCGCCACCGGCGACGTCTATGGCGCCACCGGCCGCTCGCTGCTGCTATTCGCGCTTGGCCCCGAAGCCGCCTCTTCGCAACCCTGAGTGTTCCCGCCGCGCGCGTTCGTCCACACGGGGCGAGCGGTACGCCCGGCTCCCGGTCGGGCGCTTGCCGGCGGCGCAAACGCGGCTATATTCCTCGCCTCATCGCGCCCCACCGGATCCCCCACCTCCCAAATGACAGCAGCTCCCATCGATGTGGTCGGTATCGGCAACGCCATCGTCGATGTGATCGCGCGCGCCGACGAAGCGTTTCTCGAACGCGAGGGGCTGGTCAAGGGGACGATGGCGCTGATCGATGCCGAGCGCGCCGAGGCGCTTTATCGGATCATGGGGCCGGGCATCGAATCCTCGGGCGGGTCGGCCGGCAACACGATGGCGGGGCTGGCTTCGCTCGGCAGCACGGGCGCTTATATCGGCAAGGTGCGCGACGATCTGCTGGGTGAGGTCTATCGCCATGATCTGACTGCACAGGGGGTGCGCTTCGAGACACCGGCGGCGACCGCTGGACCCGGCACCGCGCGTTGCCTGATCCTGGTCACCGCGGATGGCCAGCGCACGCTCAACACCTATCTCGGCGCCTGTGCCGGGCTCGGACCCGACGACATCGACGAGGCGGTCATCGGGGCGGCGCAGGTGACCTATCTCGAAGGCTATCTGTTCGACCCGCCTTTGGCGCAGCAAGCGTTCCGCAAGGCGGCGCAAATCGCCCACGCTGCCGGCCGCAAGGTCGCGCTGTCCTTGTCCGATCCATTCTGCGTTGAGCGCCATCGCGAGGCATTCCGCGACCTCGTCGATGGTCATATCGATATTTTGCTCGCCAACGAGATCGAGATCTGCTCGCTCTACAGGACCCCGGATTTTTCTGCCGCGGCGGCCGCAGCGCGTGGGCATGTTGCGATCGCTGCCCTGACCCGCAGCGCCGCCGGCAGCGTGATCCTGGCGGATGGCGACGAGCATCTGGTGGCAGCGGTGCCGGTCGCCCGTGTCGTCGATACCACCGGCGCAGGCGACCTTTACGCCGCAGGCTTTCTTCATGGCTTGACCCGCGGCTTGGCTCTTCCCATCTGCGGGGAGATCGGCGGCCGGTGCGCCGCCGAAGCAATCAGCCATGTCGGCGCCCGCCCGGAGCGCAATCTGGCCGAGCTCGTGGCCGCTGCTGCAGGACACGCTCGGCCGGCGCGGTAGACCGGCAGCAGCGCAGCTGCGCGACGGCCCCCAACCCGCGCCCTTCGGGGCGCGGTTTCATATTGGACCCATGGATATCCGCAATATCGCGATCATCGCCCATGTCGATCACGGCAAGACCACGCTGGTCGATGCCATGCTGCGCCAATCGGGGGCCTTTCGTGCCAACCAGCAGGTCGTTGAACGGGCGCTCGATTCGAACGAGCTCGAACGCGAGCGCGGCATCACGATCCTGGCGAAATGCACCTCGGTCGTGTGGCAGGGCGTCCGCATCAACATCGTCGACACCCCGGGCCATGCCGATTTCGGTGGCGAGGTCGAGCGCATCCTGAACATGGTCGATGGTGTTCTGGTGCTGGTCGATGCCGCCGAAGGGCCGATGCCGCAGACCAAGTTCGTGCTCGCCAAGGCGTTGCGCCAGGGTCTCGCGCCGATTGTCGTGATCAACAAGATCGACCGCCCCGACGCGCGTGCCGAGGCGGTGCACAACGAGGTCTTCGACCTGTTCGCGACACTTGACGCGACCGAGGCGCAGCTCGACTTCCCGACCGTCTTCGCCTCGGGCCGCGATGGCTGGGCGGTGAACGAACTCGCATCGCCGCACCGCGATCTCGCCCCACTGTTCGCGCTGATCCTCGACCATGTGCCGGCGCCGCATGCCGACCCGGCGGCACCCTTTGCGATGCTGGCGACGACGCTCGATTACGACCCCTATCTCGGCCGGGTGCTGACCGGGCTCATCCATTCCGGGGTGGCGCGGCTCAACATGCCGGTCAAGTCGCTGGGCCGCGATGGCCATGTCATCGAGCAGGCGCGGCTGACCAAGTTGCAGGCGTTCCGCGGCCTCGACCGCCGCCCGATCGAGGAGGCGGAAGCGGGTGACATCATCGCCGTCGCCGGGCTGGCGCTGACCACCGTCGCCGATACGATCTGCGCGCCCGAGGTCGAAGAACCGCTGCCGTCGGACCCGATCGATCCACCGACCCTGGCGATGACCTTTTCGGTCAACGACAGCCCGCTCGCCGGCCGCGACGGCAGCAAGGTCACCTCGCGCATGATCGGCGAAAGGCTGTTCCGCGAGGCCGAGGGCAATGTCGCAATCCGGGTCAGAGAGAGCGCACAGAAGGAGGCGTTTGAGGTAGCCGGGCGCGGCGAATTGCAGCTCGGCGTGCTGATCGAGACGATGCGGCGCGAAGGCTACGAATTGTCGATCTCGCGGCCGCGCGTGCTGTTCCACACCGACCCCGACACCGGCCGTCGATTGGAGCCGATCGAAGAGGTCGTGATCGATGTGGACGAGGAATTCGCCGGGATCGTCGTCGACAAGATGAGCCGTCGCAAAGCCGAGATGCGGCAGATGCGGCCCTCCGGCGGCGGCAAATTGCGGCTCGATTTTCTCGGTCCGACGCGCGGGCTGATCGGTTATCAGGGAGAGTTTCTGACCGATACCCGCGGCACCGGGGTCATGAGCCGGCTGTTTCACGGCTACGTCCCGTACAAGGGGCCGGTCGAGAGCCGGCGCAACGGCGTTCTCATTTCGACCGCCGACGGGGTGGCGGTCGCCTACGCGCTGTGGAACCTCGAAGAGCGTGGGCCGATGTTTATCGAGCCGGGGGTGCCGGTCTATGAGGGCATGATCATCGGCGCCCACAGCCGCGGCAACGATCTCGACGTCAACCCGGCCAAGGCCAAGCACCTGACCAACATCCGCACCACCGCCAAGGACGAAGCGGTGCGGCTGACCCCGCCCATTCAGATGAGCCTCGAGCAGGCGATCGCCTATATCGGCGACGATGAGCTGGTCGAGGTGACACCGAAATCGATCCGGCTGAGAAAGCGGCTGCTCGACCCGAACGACCGCCGCCGCGCCCAACGCGCCGCCGCCGCTGCGGAGTAGCAGGGGCAGCGAAAACGACCCACTTTTTCGCGGTGAAGCACGATCTGCACTGGCTTACGGCATGGGCCGAGATATTTTGATCACCTGCCTTCTATCCGTTAATTGGAGCGATTCATCCCTCAAGCTGGAGATTACCGAAGCCGACTGAACCATGGTTTTCGGCGGCTGGTAGAGATCTCGCTCCTTGCTGGCCGAACACGAAGCCGCGCTCGATGGCTATCGCAGGTACATTGAATCGCAGGTACATCGAGTTGATCCGAGAACAACAGAAAATATGGCCAGCCATAGCATCGGTAATGTGACCTCAGATCCCGCTCTCGATCCGGCGCGCGATCCATTGATTGAGGCTCATGCCTTCGGCTTGGGCGCGCAGCGCGGCGCGTCGGTGCGCTTCTGGGCTCACGCGAAGCAGGATCTTGCCACTGTGCGGCCGGTCGGGCGGCTCGCCGCGCGCGGCGCAAAAGGCAAGGTAATCGTCAACGCTGTCGCGAAAGGCCTGTTCGACTTCGACAAAGGTGGCACCCTCGAAGGTGATCACATCGCGCAGCCCGGTGATCCGGCCGACAAACACGCCGTCGTCGGCCTCGATCGATCCGATGTAACCCTTGTATTCGAGCATGCTGCTACTCTCGATCCGGTGTCACGCCAGCCGCAGCGAGGAAATCCCGTACGGCCCGGACCAGGCTGCGCTTGGCCTCGGGACTTGGATGCGGCCGATGGAACACGGCGCGCACCCCCGCCAACGCGACCCGAACCCGGCTTCCGGCACCCTCGCTGATCTCGGCTCCAGCGGCCCGGAGCAGCGCCTCGACCTCGCTCCATCGGATGTCGGCTGGCGCCGGGTCGCAAAAGACCCGGGTCAGGGTACGGCGATGACGGCCATGCATGCTTATATGATATCGTAAATAGATATCACAAGCCCAGCGGTACCGGTTCCGACAACCCGGGTTTATCTTTGCAGGCACGTTCGCTATAGTCCCGCTACTCCCGGGAACGGGGGCGAAGCTTCCCCGGCCCCGCTGCCTGCGAGAGCGACGGCACGATCGGGACAATAGCACCGCGAAACGGATCGAGATCGCATGAGCAGCAAGCGCACGGAACCGAAATACAAGATCAACCGCCGGCTCGGGATCAATCTTTGGGGCCGGCCGAAAAGCCCGCTCAACCGCCGCGAATACGGTCCGGGCCAGCACGGCCAGCGGCGCAAGAAGCCGTCGGATTTCGGGACTCAGCTCGCTGCCAAGCAGAAGCTCAAAGGCTATTACGCCAATCTCGGCGAGCGCCAGTTCCGTCGGCTCTACGAGGAGGCGGTGCGTCGCCGCGGCGACACCGGTGACAATCTGATTGAGTTGCTGGAGCGCCGGCTCGATGCGGTCGTCTATCGGATGAAGCTGGTGCCGACCCCCTTTGCCGCGCGCCAACTCGTCAATCACGGGCACGTCCGGGTCAACAACCGGCGGGTGACGATCCCGTCCTATTCGGTGCGCGACGGCGACGAAATCGAGCTCGGAGCCAAGGCCAAGGCGATGGTGCTGGTGCTCGAAGCGGCAAAATCGGGCGAGCGCGACGTCCCCGACTATGTCGAGATCGACCACGACCGGATGAAGGGCCGCTTTATCCGCGCGCCCAAGCCGACCGACGTGCCTTATCCGGTGTCGATGGAGCCCAACCTCGTTATCGAGTTCTACTCGCGCTGAATCGCGTTCTACTCGCGCTGAGCGCGTCGGCGCTGCCATCGGGTCGGATCGGCCCGCCGCTTGCGGGCAGGCCGCGGCCTGCTGCGCCACCGGGATCGGGTTTCCCGGCACGCCTCTCGTGCGGCTGGTGCGGAGGCTGTGCGCGGGCGCCGGGGCCGGTGCCCCCAGCCGACGCCGTGATCGAACGGGACAGTTGCGATGCTGATTGTGCCGATCATCGTCGTCTTTCTGCTGATCCTGCTCAACGGCGTGTTCGCAATGGCCGAGATCGCGCTGGTTTCGGCGCGAACGGCGCGGTTGAAGGCGCTTGCCGACAGCGGAAATCCCGGCGCGACGGCGGCACTCGAATTGAAATCCGACCCCTCGCGGCTCTTATCCACGGTGCAGATCGGGATCACCGTGATCGCGGTGCTGTCCGGAACCTTCGGCCAGGCGACGCTGGGTGAGCGTCTGCAGGCGCTGATCGAAAGCAACCCGGGGCTGGTCGGCCGCTACGCGCACGCGATCAGCATCGCGGTCGTGGTCATCGCCATCTCCTACCTGTCGCTGATCCTCGGCGAGCTGGTGCCAAAGCGCATCGCGCTCGTCCATCCTGAGCGCATCGCCGCGGCGATGGCGCGGCTGATGCGGGCGATGGCGCGGTTCGGCACCCCGGTGGAGTGGTTCCTCGGCGCCTCGAGCGATCTCGTGCTGCGTCTGCTGCCGCTGCGCGGCGAGGGGGTGGCACCGGTGACCGACGAAGAGATCAGCTTCATGCTGCGCGAGGGGACGGCGACCGGCCACATTCCGCGGGCCGAGACCGAGATCGTCGAGATGGCGCTGCGCCTCGGCGACCGCCGGGTCAGCGCGGTGATGACGCCGCGCACCCAGATCGAATGGCTCGATCTCGATGATCCGGAAGAGGAAAATCGGGCGAAGCTCCGCGCCAGCGCGCATTCGCGCTTCCCGGTCGTGCAGGGCGGCTCGCAGCAGGTGATCGGCATCGTCCGCGCCAAGGATCTGCTCGCCGCCTGCCTCGTCGGGCAGCCTTTCGATGTGCCCACGGCGATGCGCGCGCCGCTCTATCTGCCAAACACGGTCACCTTGCTGCGCGCCCTCGAAGTGTTCAAGAGCTCGGGTGAGCCGATGGCGCTGGTCGTGGACGAATACGGCGACCTCGAAGGGCTCGTCGCCCTTAACGACATGCTGGAGGCGCTGGTCGGCGACATCGACGCCGACCGCCAGGTCATCAGCCGCGACGACGGCACCTTTCTGATCGACGGCATGCTCGGGCTCGACGAATTGAAGCAGGTGCTGGGTGTGTCGCACCTGCCGGGCGAGGACGCCGATTTCCACACGCTCGGCGGCTATCTGATGGCGCGGCTCAATCGCGTGCCGATGGTCGCCGACCGCCTGACCGCCGACGGCTTCCAGTTCGAAGTCGTCGAGATGGATGGCCGCCGGGTCGACCGGGTGCTGATCTCACCGGTCGCGGCAAAGGCGCGGCGATGACGCCGCGGCGGCTGGCATGCTGATGGTCGCTCTCGACACCACCCCGGCGGCGATGCGCCTTTTGCCGGTGGTGTACCCGTGACGATCCCTGCTGCCCAGATCGCGCTCGCCCGGATCGCGCTCGCCCGGATCGCGCTCGTCCGGCCCGCGCTCTCTGTGCTGTGGGAGCGGGCGGCGCTGTGGCGAGCGCTCGCCGCCGGGCTCGCGGCGCTGACGCTTGGCTTGCTGGTCGCGGCCCTGGTCGCGCGTCCGGCACCGGATTTTGCCGAGCACCGGGTGATCGCGGTGTTGCGGGATGCCGGCCATCACCAGCTCTGGACGATCCGGCTCGCCTCTCGGGCGCATCAGATCGCGATCGACAGCCTGGCGCCGCCGTCATCGCCGCCGGGCCGGGTGTACCAGCTCTGGCTGGCCCACCCCGGCGCCGCGGTGCCACGCCCGCTCGGTCTGTTGCCGCAGACCGGTCAGAAGGTGATCGCCGAAACCCCAGCGAATAGCCGTCTGCTGAACCAGCCCGGCGAGCTTTTGGTCACACTCGAAGCCACGGGCGGCTCGCAACGGCCCGGTCCGAGCGGATCGGTGCAGTTCCACGCTCGGCTCCTCAATCCGGGTTGAACTCTGGCGGCCGCCGCGGCGATCCGGCGATGCTGTGCGATATTCACATTTTTTGAGGATGAGTCGGCAGTTTGTGGGCTTAGGATCCCGCAAACACCGCGCGGATGGCGCCGCTGCGCAGTGTCGATATCGGGTCGACCGGCAGCGCCGCTCGCCCTATAGTGGCTCGGCAGAGGACGGGGAATCGCGAATTTGCGGCAAAACCACAACGCCCCGTCGGTCGCCGTGGTCATGGGCGTCTCCGGCGCCGGCAAGACCGCGGTCGGGGAGCGCTTGGCGCACCGGCTCGGTTGGGAATTCGCGGAGGGGGACAGTTTTCATCCCCCGGAGAACGTGGCAAAGATGCAGAGCGGACACCCGCTCGACGACGCCGACCGGGCGCCGTGGCTGGCGGCGATTGCTGCGGTGATCGACGCATGGCGGGCGCGCGACAGCTGCGGCGTCGTCACCTGCTCGGCGCTGAAACGCGCGTACCGGGAGCGGATCATCGATGGCCGCAGCGGTGTCCGCCTCGTTTATCTCGAGGGCTCGCGCCAGCTGATCGGCGCTCGTCTCTCCGCCCGTCGCGGCCACTTTATGCCGGCGAGCCTGCTCGACAGTCAGTTCGCGGCTCTCGAACCGCCGGGGCCGGACGAGAACCCGATCACTGTTTCGGTCGATCTGCCGATCAAGCGGAATGTCGAGCGGCTCGCCACTGTTCTTTCGGCAGCGGCGCCGCCCGGCTCGGCAGCCCCCGCGATGCCGCAGACGGAGACGAGATGACAGCGCCATCGGGCTCGATCGACGACATCTGCGTCAACACGACTCTACACCTTGTGGCAGGAGGTCTTGCGCTTTGCCCCGGCCGCTCCGATCTGGCCGAACCGCGACCGCTTTGTGCGGTCTTCGGGACACGCCTCGACCCTGCTCTATTCGCGGCTGCATCTGACCGGCATCACCGCGGTCGCCCCGCAATACGAACGGCTCGGTACGCCGGCCGTGTCGCTCGACGACCTCGGGCACTTCCATTGTTTGAGCAGCAGGATGAGGCTTACCGGGATACGGTGCTGCCGCCCTCGGTGACCCGCCGTGTCGCGATCGAGCGGGCCGCGACGCTCGGCTGGGAATGCTGCACGGGGTTGCGCGGCCCGATCTTCGGCATGCGCGCGTTCGGCGCGTCGGCACCGCTGCAGGAACTGCTCGTCAAATCTGGTTTTACACCAGAGCACGTCTATGCGGCTGCCCGCGAGCAGCTCGCCCGCAAGGAGTAACGGCGATGGCCAATCCGCTGAGAACGCTCAACGAATACGGGCAGTCGGTGTGGCTCGACTTTGTCAGCCGCGAGCTGCTGCAGACCGGGCAGCTCAGCCGGCTGATCGCCGAGGACGGCCTGCGCGGGGTGACCTCGAACCCATCGATCTTTGAAAAAGCGATCGGCCACGGCGATGATTACGACGCGCTGATCGCCGCGGCGCAAAAGAACGGCGATCTCGATCCCGGCGCCCTGTTTGAGGAGCTGGCGATCCGTGACATCCAGGATGGTGCCGACGCGCTGCGCCCGGTATTTCACCAGACGCAAGGGCGCGACGGCTTTATCAGCCTCGAAGTCTCACCCTATCTGGCGATGAAGACGCACGAGACGATCGAGGAGGCGCGCCGGTTGTGGCGCGAAGTCGGGCGCGAAAACCTGATGGTCAAGGTGCCCGGCACCAAGGCCGGGCTGCCGGCGATCCGCACGCTGATCGGCGAGGGCATCAACATCAACATCACCCTTTTGTTTTCGCAGCAGGTCTATGCCGAGGTCGCCGAGGCTTATATCTGCGGTCTCGAAGCGCTGGCGCGCAAGGGTGGCGACCCGCACAAGGTCGCGAGTGTCGCGAGCTTTTTTGTCAGCCGCATCGACACGCTCGTCGACGAGGCGCTCGACCGGCGCATCGCCGTGACCAGCGACGCCGGCGAGAAGGCCCGGCTCGAAAGCTTGAAGGGCAAGGTCGCGATCGCCAATGCCAAGCTCGCCTATCAGCACTACAAGACGGTTTTTGCCGGCGAACGCTGGCAGCGGCTGGCGCAGCAGGGGGCGCAGACCCAACGCCTCCTCTGGGCCAGCACCGGCACCAAAAACAAGGCCTACAGCGATGTTCTCTATGTCGATGAGCTGATCGGCGCCGATACCGTCAACACGATGCCGCCGGCGACGATGGACGCGTTTCGCGACCACGGGCGGCTGCGGGCGAGCCTCGAACAGGATGTCGAGGCGGCGCGAGCGGTCATGGCGGCGCTGCCCGTCGCCGGGGTCTCGATCGAGGCGGTAACTGCAAAGCTGGTCGAAGATGGAGTGCGGCAGTTCGCCGATGCCGCCGACCAGCTCTATGCGGCCGTCCAAAAGAAGCGTCGCACCGTGCTGGGCGCCAAGCTCGACGCGATGAGCGCCAAGCTGCCGCCGGCGATCGACAAGGATGTGCAGGCGGCACTCGAAGACTGGCGCCGCGAGGGCAAGGTGCGCCGGCTGTGGGCCGCGGACGCCTCGCTGTGGACCGAGACCGACGAGGCGAAATGGACCGGCTGGCTCGGCGTCGTGGATCAGATGCTCTTCGCTGTGCCCGACCTCGAGGCGTTCGCCGCCGATGTCGCCGCTGCCGGTTTTCGCGATGTGCTGCTGCTCGGCATGGGCGGGTCGAGTCTCGGGCCCGAGGTATTTGCCAGGACCTTTGGCGCCAAGCCCGGTCATCCCGCGCTGCACGTGCTCGACTCGACCGACCCGGCGCAGATTCGCCGGTTCGAGCGCCTGATCGACCCGGCGCATACGCTGTTCATTGTGTCGAGCAAATCCGGCAGCACACTCGAGCCCAATATCTTCAAGCAGTACTTCTTTGAGCAGGCGAAGGCGGCGGTCGGCGCCGAAGAGGCTCCGAAGCGCTTCGTCGCGATTACCGATCCCGGCTCCTCGCTCGAAAAGATCGCGCGCAACGAGGGCTTCCGTGCGATCTTCCACGGTCTGCCGAGCATCGGCGGGCGCTACTCGGTGTTGTCGAATTTCGGCATGGTGCCAGCCGCGGCGATCGGCATCGACCCGCGCGGCTTTCTCGAAAGTGCCGCCGAGATGGCCCGCTCCTGCGCGTCGAGCTCACCGCCGGTCGAAAACCTCGGGGTCATGCTCGGCGCGATCCTCGGTGTCTGCCAGCGCCACGGGCGCGACAAGGCAACGATCATCGCCTCGCCGGGGATTGCCGATTTCGGCGCCTGGCTCGAACAGTTGCTGGCCGAGTCGACCGGCAAGCTCGGCACCGGGATCGTCCCGGTCGATGCCGAGCCATTGGGTGCGCCCGCGGTCTATGGCAACGACCGGATCTTTGCCTATCTCAAGCTCGCCGCTGAACCGGATGCCGAGCAGGAGCGCGCGGTCGCCGCCCTCGAAGCCGCCGGCCACCCGGTGGTGCGGATCATCGTCTCCGACCCGATGCAGCTCGGCCAGGAGTTCTTCCGTTGGGAGATGGCGACCGCGGTCGCTGGCTCGATCATCGGCATCAACCCGTTCGACCAACCGGATGTCGAGGCCAGCAAAGTGAAAACCCGCGACCTGACCGCCGCCTACGAGAAGACCGGGTCGTTGCCGGAGGAGAAGCCGTTCTTCGCCGGCACCGGGTTTGCGCTGTTTGCCGACCCGAAGAATGCGGCGGCGCTGGCGCCGGCGGCGACCGGTCTCGGCGCCGCGCTGAAGGCGCATTTCGCGCGGCTCGGCGCCGACGATTATGTGGCGCTGCTCGCCTATATCGAGCGCGACGCGGCGCATATCGAGGCGATGCAGCGGCTGCGCCGGGTGATCCGCGACCGCACCCGTGCTGCCACCTGCCTCGGTTTTGGACCGCGCTTTCTGCATTCGACCGGGCAGGCCTATAAGGGCGGCCCAAACAGCGGCGTGTTTGTGCAGATTACTTGCGACGACGCCGAGGATCTGCCGGTGCCGGGGCAGAAATATACCTTTGGCGTGGTCAAGGCGGCGCAGGCGCGCGGCGATTTCGAGGTGTTGGCCGAGCGCGGCCGGCGGGCGCTGCGCATCCATCTGGCCGGCGCTCTCGAAACCGGCCTTGAACTGCTCGGGCGCGCCGTCGCCGAGGCCCTGGCATAGGCGCCGCGTTACAGGCGCCGCGGCAACTCAACAGCAGGAGGTTTCCGATGCAACTCGGAATGATCGGGCTCGGCCGCATGGGCGGCAACATCGTGCGCCGGCTGATGAAGAACGGACACAGCTGCGTCGTCTATGACAAGAGCACCGACACGGTGCGCGAGTTCGCCGACGAAGGTGCCAAGCCCAGCCGCGATCTCGGCGAGTTCGTCAGGCAGCTCGAGGCGCCGCGAGCCGTCTGGGTCATGCTGCCAGCCGGCCATGTCACCGACGAAACCATCGCCGAGCTCGCCGGGCTGCTCGCCAAGGGCGACATCGTCATCGATGGCGGCAACTCGTTCTACCAGGACGATATCCGCCACGCCGAGCTGTTAAAGCCCAAAGGCATCCATTTTGTCGATGTCGGCACCAGCGGCGGCGTGTGGGGCTTCGAGCGCGGCTATTGCATGATGATCGGCGGCGACAAGCCCGTGGTCGATCATCTCGACCCGATCCTGAAGACACTGGCGCCGGGCAGGGGTGACATCGACCGTACACCCGGACGCAAAGACCTCGATCCGCGGGCCGAGGAAGGTTATCTGCATTGCGGCCCGGTCGGCGCCGGGCATTTCGTCAAGATGGTGCACAACGGCATCGAATACGGTGTCATGCAGGCCTATGCCGAGGGGTTTGACATCCTGCGCAACGTCAATATTCCGGCGGTGCCGGAAAACCGGCGCTACAAGCTCGATCTCCCCGATATCGCCGAGGTGTGGCGGCGCGGCAGCGTGATCGCGTCGTGGCTGCTCGATCTGACCGCGATCGCGTTGGCCAAGGACGCCGAACTGTCGCGCTTCACCGGCGAGGTCGCGGATTCGGGCGAGGGCCGGTGGACGGTCCAGGCGGCGATCGAGGAAGCGGTGCCGGCCGAGGTCCTGTCGGCGGCGCTCTATACCCGGTTCCGCTCGCGTCAGGACCACACCTTTGCCGAGCGCATCCTGTCGGCGATGCGCAACGAATTCGGCGGCCACCAGGAGCCTGGCACGATCGTCGGGGGCTGAGCCATGGATGCGCATAACGGCGGGAAGGAGCAAGTCACGGCGCAGCGGGCACCACAGGCGCCACCCTGCACGATGGTGATCTTCGGTGCCGGTGGCGACCTGACGCGGCGGCTGCTGATCCCGGCGGTTTACAATCTGGCCAAGGACAAGCTCCTGTCCGACAATTTTGCGATCGTCGCCGCCGACCGAACGCCAAAGCCACCGGAGGCCTATCGCGATTACCTCGCCGACGGCGTTCGCAGCTTTGTCTCCGACACCGCCTCGGGCGGCGAGACCGAACCCTTCGACCCCAGGACCTGGGATTTCATCGCCAGCCGCATTACCCATTTCGCCGGCGATTTCACCAACTCCGACACCTACACAAAGCTCAGCGATCTGCTCAAAACCATCGAGGCGCAGCACAAAACCGGCGGCAATGTCCTGTTCTACCTCGCGGTCGGCGAGCAGCTGTTCGGCGCAATCGTCGAGCGGCTCGGTGAGGCCGGTCTCGTGCAGGAGAAAGGCGGCAGCTGGCGGCGCGTCATCGTCGAGAAGCCGTTTGGCAGCGACCTCAAGAGCGCCAAGGCGTTGAACGCCCGCATCCTCAAGGTGCTCGACGAGCCACAGATCTACCGCATGGACCACTTTCTCGGCAAAGAGACGGTCCAGAACATCATGGCTTTGCGGTTTTCGAACGCGATCTTCGAGCCGCTATGGAACCGCGACCATATCGATCACGTCCAGATCACCGCGGCCGAGACCGTCGGCGTCGAGCGGCGCGCGAATTTCTACGAGGTCACGGGCGCGCTGCGCGATATGGTGCCAAACCATGTCTTTCAGCTGTTGAGCCTGACGGCGATGGAATCGCCAAACTCGTTCGCCGCCGATGCGGTCCGCAATGAAAAGACCAAGGTCCTCGAATCGGTGCGCGCGCTCGATTTCGAGGAGGTGCGGCGCAACGTGGTGCGCGGTCAATATGCCGCGGGCACCATCGCCGGCAGCGCCGATCAGGCCTATCGGGCCGAGCCCGGCGTCAAGCCCGACAGCACGACCGAAACCTATGTCGCTTTGCAGCTCGAAATCGACAATTGGCGCTGGGCCGGGGTGCCGTTTTATCTGCGCACCGGCAAGCGGATGGCGCGGCGCACCACCGAAATCGCGATCCAGTTCAAAAAGGCTCCGTTTGCGCTGTTCCGCGACACGCCGGTCGACATTCTGAACCCGAATGTCCTGATCCTGCAAATTCAGCCCGATGAAGGCATCTCGCTGCAATTCGATGCGAAGGTGCCGGGGCGGCGGCTCGATCTCGGCAAGGTGAGGATGGATTTCCGCTACACCGATTATTTCCACACCGAGCCCAGCACCGGCTATGAAACCCTGGTCTACGACAGCATGATCGGCGAGGCGATGCTGTTCAACCGCGCCGACGGGGTCGAGGCGGGCTGGGCGGTGGTGCAGCCGGTTCTCGATTTGTGGGCCGCCGGCAAGACTGTTCCGCTCGATCTCTATCCGGCCGGCAGCGCCGGACCCGACGGCGCCGAAAACCTGTTGTGGCGCAGCGGCCGACAGTGGCGGCCGCTCGACGATCTCTCCCACACCGCCAAGGCGCCCCGCTAGGATGCCCCGGACCGTCATCGTCGCCCCGTCCATCCTGTCGGCCGATTTCGGCCGTCTCGCCGAGGAGGTCGCAGCGGCCGACCGCGCCGGCGCCGACTGGATCCATGTCGATGTGATGGATGGCCGGTTTGTCCCGAACCTGACGATCGGGCCAGTCGTCATCGCCGCGGTCCGCAGGGCCACCGCGAAACCGCTCGATGTCCATCTGATGATCATCGAGCCGGAACACTACCTCGGTGACTTCGCCAAGGCCGGCGCCGATCACCTCTTGGTGCATTGCGAGCCCGCTGCGACGATCCATCTGCACCGCACGCTGTCGCAGATCCGTGATCTCGGCAAGACCGCAGGGGTGGTGCTGAACCCGGCGACCCCGTTGTCGCAGATCGAGCACGTGTTGCATCTGTGCGGCATCGTGCTGATCATGACCGTTAATCCCGGTTTTGGGGGGCAGGAGTTTTTGCCCGAAATGCTGCCCAAGGTGGCGGCGCTGCGCCGGCTGTGCGACGAGCGCGGGCTCGACCCGGTCATCGAGGTCGATGGCGGGCTCTCCGGTGCGAATGCCTGGCGTGCGATCGAGGTCGGCGCCAATGCGATCGTGGCCGGCTCGGCCGTGTTCCACGCAGCCGATTATGCTGCCGCGATTTCCGCTATCCGCAATTCCGGCCCCCACCGAGCCTGAGGAGTGCCGATGCCGTCGAGCCAACAGACCCGCATCGAGATCGTCGAGGATCCGGATGCGCTGTCGCGCCGGGCAGCGCAATGGATCTGCGATCTCGCGGCAGCGAGCCGTGGCCGCTTCGCGATCTGCCTGTCGGGCGGCTCGACGCCGCGCCGTCTTTATCGATTGCTTGCGGCCGACCCCTACCGCGCCGCGATGCCTTGGGACCGCATTCACTGGTTCTGGGGCGACGAGCGGTTTGTGCCCTGGGATCACCCGGACAGCAACTACCGCATGGCGCGTGAAGCGCTGCTGGCGCATGCCCCCATCCCGGCGGAAAACGTGCATGGGATCGGCACGACCGGTGCGCCAGCGGTCGCCGCAGACACCTACCAGCACGAGCTGCAATCCTATTATGGCTCGGCGGTGCTCGATCTGGCACGTCCGCTGTTCGATATCGAGCTGCTCGGCCTCGGGCCCGATGGCCATACCGCGTCGCTGTTTCCCGCGACCGCTGTGCTCGACGAGCGTCGGCGCTGGGTCGCCGAGGTCGTCGGGGCCAAACCCGAGGTGCGGATCACGCTGACCTATCCCGTGCTCGCCAGCAGCCGGCACACCGCTTTTCTGGTTGCCGGCGCCGATAAGCGCGAGGCGCTGGCGCGGGTGCTGGATGGCGATCGCGCGCTGCCGGCGGCGCGGCTGCGCCCGGACGGCGAGCTCGTCTGGTTTGTCGATGCCGAGGCAAAGCCCGGCCGATGACCGTCGATCGCGAGCAGCTCAAGCGCGCGGCGGCATTGCGCGCGGTGGAGGAGGTCGAAGACGGCATGGTGCTCGGGCTCGGCACCGGGTCGACCGCGGCCTTTGTCATCGAAGGGCTCGCCGCCCGCGTCGCCCGGGGGCTGCGCATTGTCGGGATTCCAACTTCGGAGCGGACCGCGGCGCAGGCGCGCCGCCTCGGTGTTCCGATTGCGACGTTTGCCGAATACCAACGGCTCGATCTGACAATCGATGGGGCCGACGAGGTCGAGCTCGGCACGTTGCATCTGATCAAGGGGCTCGGCGGCGCGCTGTTGCGGGAAAAGATCGTGGCCGCGGCGAGCCGGCGGCTGGTCATCGTCGTCGATCAGGAAAAGCTCGTCGAGCGCCTCGGGACGCATACCCCGGTGCCGGTCGAGGTCGCGCAATTCGGCTGGCAGGCGACCGCCAACGCGCTCGTCTCGCTCGGTTGCGTTGTCGAGCGGCGCTATGCGACCGGCGAGGTCCCCTATGTCACCGATGGCGGAAATTTCATTGTCGATTGCCGGTTCGGACCAATCCCCGACCCGGCCGGGCTCGAAACGCGGATCGCGATGACCATCGGCGCCGTCGAGAATGGGCTGTTTATCAGCCGCAGCTCGATCGTCGTCGTCGCCTCGTCCACCGGGGTCGAAATCCTCACCCCCCCTCGCCATCCTGACCCCGCCCTGCTGTCCTGACCGCGCCCGCCACCAAGGAAGCCTGCATGAGACGGATCTCGCTCGTCGTGTCGGATGTCGACGGCACGCTCGTCACCACCGGCAAGGTGCTGACGCCGCGCGCGATCGCGGCGGTGTCGCGACTGCACGAGGGCGGTATCGCGTTCTCGATCTGCAGCAGCCGCCCGCCTTTTGGCCAGCGCATGCTGGTGGCACCCTTGCGGCTCGCCTTGCCGTTCGGCGGCTATAATGGCGGTGCGATCGTCAACCCCGACCTGTCGCCGGTGGAGCAGAAATTGCTGTCGCCCGATGCCGCGCGCGACACGATCACGATGCTGGAGGAGCACGGCATCACCAGCATCTGGGTCTTCAGCGGTGAGGCTTGGTTGATCCGGGATCGCCTCGGCGATCATGTCGATCTGGAAATCCATACGATCGCGACACCGCCCACTCTGGTCGCCTCGTTTACGGGCCATCTCGGTGCGGTGGCGAAAATCGTCGGCGCCAGCAAGGACCACGCCCGCGTCGCCAAGGCGGTTGCCGCCGGTCAGACCGTGCTGCAGGGCCGCGCCACGGTGCTCCAGTCGCAGCCCTATTATTGCGATGTAACGCCGCCGGGTATCGACAAGGGCCGGCTCGTCGATCTGCTGGCCGAACGTTTGGCGATCCCGCGCGACGCGATCGCGGTGCTCGGCGACATGGGCAACGATGTCCAAATGTTTCGCCGCGCCGGGTTTCCGATTGCGATGGGCAATGCCACCCCGGAAGTCAAGGCGCTGGCCCAAGCGGTCACCGCCTCGAACGACGAAGAGGGGTTCGCGCTGGCGATCGAGCGCTATATTCTAAAGTCCTGAAGGCGGAGGCCGTAGGTGCGGCCCCCGCCGTGATCAGCACGTGATCAAGTGCAAATCAACGACCGTAGTTGCTGTGATAAGGGTGTGGCGATACTGATGAGCCGAACATCGTCGGCGCGTACTGGTTGAAGCTCGCCACGCAATTGGCATGCATCTGCGGGTCGGTGATTGGACCGCATTCCTTGCTCATCCGCGCGTGGCGGAAGGCGGAGCTGGTTTCCAGCATGCGCGTGTAATGGCGGCTCTGCATCACATTCTGCCGCGCCGACCAATCGTCCGGCGGGGTGCCCTGCGGCCCGTTGGTTATCACCTGATCCCCGCGGAAATTCGCTGGCTGCGCCTGCGCCCCCGGGGCCGCCGCCACCGCCATCAGGCATGCCGTGGCCAAGGCCAAGCTCGTCGCCGTCCTCAACAACATGACCGTCGCCTCCTTGCGTTCTTGGTCATGCCGCGCAAACGGAGCACGGGACACAATCGTTCCGCGCGGCACGCGCCGACTAGCTGACGGCTCGTCCAGCACCCTTACAGCGGTGGCTCGGCCTGCCCGCGCCGGCGGCAGGCGGCGATCATGGTGTTGCGCAGCAGGCAGGTGATGGTCATCGGCCCGACCCCACCCGGCACCGGAGTGATTGCGCCGGCGACTGAACGCACCGCCGCGAAATCGACATCCCCGACCAGCCGGCGGCTGCCATCCGGTCGCCGCGCCGAACTGATGCCGGCATCGACGACGATGGCGCCGGGCTTGACCCAGTCCGGTGTGACCATCAGCGGGCGGCCGGTCGCGACCACCAGAATGTCGGCGCGGCGGGCGATCGCGGCGGCATCCTGCGTTTTCGAATGAGCTGACGTGACCGTGCAGTCGGCGGCCAGCAGCAAGGCCGCCATCGGCTTGCCGACAATGTTCGAGCGGCCGAGCACCACCGCCGTTGCCCCGGCCAGATCGCGCCGCACCGTGCGCAGCAGCATCATGATGCCCTGCGGAGTGCATGGGACGAGCCCGGGCAGCCCGGTCCACAGCCGCCCGACATTGGTCGGATGAAAACCGTCGACGTCTTTCGCCGGGTCGATCGCGGCGATCACGTGGTGCATGTCGATCTGCCGCGGCAATGGCAGCTGCACCAGGATCCCGTCCACCTGGTCATCGTTGTTCAGCCTGTCGATCTCGTCAATCAGCGCCGCCTCGCTAGTGTCTGCGGGCAGCCGCCGCCCGAGCGAGGCGAGGCCGGCACTACCGCACGCACCCGCCTTGGCACGCACGTAGCTGTCGCTCGCCGGGTCGTCCCCGACCAGGATCGTGGCGAGGCCGGGGATAAAGCGATGCTGCGCCTGGAGCTCGAGCGCGGCCGTTGCGACGCGCTGGCGTAGCGCGGCGGCGATGGCTCTGCCGTCGATTATCTGCGCATCCGCCACCCCATGTTCTCCGTGTTGATTGACGGCTGGGAAAATCTATACCGGGCGCGGCCGGCGCCGACAATATCTCGTGCCGCCGATGGCCGGCCGGCCCCGATGCGGGATGTGGCGAGGGAGTAGGCAGATGACGATGCGGCAACGAATGCGGCAGCTGATCGAGCGCGCCGGCTACACGATGGTGCCAGGCGCCTATGACACGCTGACCGCGCGGCTGGTCGAGCAGGCCGGCTTCGAGGCGGTTTACCTGACCGGCGGAGGTTATTCGCGGGCCAGCGGCTATCCCGATCTCGGCCTGCTCACCCTGTCGGAGAATGTCCGCTTCATCGGACAGACCGTCGAGGCGGTCGGGGTCCCGGTCATCGCCGACGCGGATACCGGTTATGGCAACGCGATCAACGTAATCCGCACGGTGCGCGAATATGAAAAATCCGGGGTCGCCGCGTTCCACCTCGAGGATCAGGTAGCGCCGAAGAAATGCGGTCACTACGACGGCAAGGAGGTGATCCCGCTCGACGAGATGGTCGGCAAGATCAAGGCTGCTGTCGATACCCGTCGGGATCGCGATCTGATCATCATCGCCCGTTCCGACGCGCGAGCGATCGAGGGGCTCGATGCGGCGATCGACCGGGTCAACGCCTATCTCGAAGCGGGTGCCGATGTCGGCTTTGTCGAGGCGCCGCGGAATTTCGAGGAATTGCGCATTGTCGCCCGCCGCCTTGCCGGGCCGGCACTAGTCAATGTGTTCGAAGGCGGCAAGACACCGATGGTGCCGGCGCATGAGCTTGAAACGATCGGCTTTCGCCTCGGCATCTATCCCTCGCAGACCCACCGCGCCGCGATCCGGGCCGCGCAAAAGGTGCTGCGCGTGCTGCGGGAGGATGGCGACACGACCCGCGTCGAAGCCGAGCTCGCCACATTTCAGGAGCGCGAGGACGCGGTCGGCACCGCAGGCTGGCGCGCGCTCGAAGAAAAATACCTGGGGCCGACGGCAAAGTGAGCCGGCGCGGCGCACCCGGCGCCGATGCCCGAAACATGTGCTAGACTGCGCCGGCTGCAAGTCAGGGATGTTCGGTTCGCAATGCAAAGCGAGGTGGCAACCGCCTTCCGGTCACCGCCCGTTCCGGTTCCGCGGGCCGAGGCGCGCGGTGCGGCGCTGGCGATCCGGCTCAGCGCGGTGATCCTTGCTGCGACGACCGACGAGCCGCGGGTCCTGACCCTGCGGCTCGGCCAGGAGCCGTTCGAGGCGCTGCCGTCGGGTCCGCTGGAGATCGAGCACCGCACTCTCGAAATCGGGTTGCGCGCCTGGGTCGAGCGCCAAACCAGCCAGAAGCTCGGCTATGTCGAGCAGCTGTATACTTTTGGCGATCGCGACCGGACAGAAAGCGAGGAGCCGCGGCCGGGCCGGGCCTTGACCGTCGCCTATCTGGCGCTGGTGCGCGAAGCTCGGACCGAAGGGGCGGCCGAAGCGGAATGGCACAGCTGGTACCGTCATTTTCCGTGGGAGGACTGGCGCACCGGCAAGCCGGCGGCGCTCTTTCCTCTCGAAGAGCGGCTCGCCCGCTGGGCCGAGAACGCCGCGGGCGAGGTCGAACGGCGGTTGCGGCTCGAGCGGCTGAGTCTGGCCTTTGCCGCTTCGTGGAACGAGGAGAGGGTGCTCGACCGCTACGAGCTGCTCTACGAAGCCGGGCTGATCCCCGAGGCTTGGCGCGGCCGCGGCCGCTCGCCGCCGCCTTCGGACGGCCCGGTGTTCGGCGTGCCGATGGCGGCGGACCATCGCCGCGTCCTGGCGACCGCGATCGGCCGGCTGCGCGGCAAAATCAAATATCGGCCGGTCGTGTTCGAGCTGATGCCACCCGTCTTCACGCTGCTGCAATTGCAGCGCACGGTCGAAGCGCTGTCGGGGGTGCGGCTGCACAAGCAAAATTTCCGTCGGCTGGTCGAGCAGCAAGGGCTGGTCGAGGAAACCGGCGGCATCAGCGCCGAGACCGGTGGCCGGCCGGCGCGGTTGGTGCGCTTCCGGCGCGAAGTGCTGCTGGAACGGCCTGCGCCGGGGTTGCGGCTGCGTCCGGGTCGGCGCGCGCCGGGTCTTTGACGAGCGGCTCGGTGGTCCCTCTGCAAATCCCAAAACTTGCGGGATCGAGCGAGGTGTCGCAGCGGCGCGGTGCACCGCAGAGCTGAACGCAGCAATCTCGGTCAGGCGCTCTCGGGTCAGGCGCTCTCGGGTCAGGCGCTCTCGGGCAGGCTTCGCTGCCGGCGATAGCTCAGCGCCTCGGCCACATGCCTGCGGCCGACGGTCGCCCCGCCATCGAGATCGGCCAGGGTGCGAGCGACGCGCAGCACGCGATGGTAGCCGCGCGCCGACAGGCGCAACCGTTCGGTGGCCCGGACCAGCAATGTTCGACCGTCGGCGTCGGGTGCAGCAACTTCGTCGAGCACCGTCCCGTCGGCCTCGGCATTGGTGCTGATACGGCGTTCCGGCGGCAATTCGGCATAGCGCAAAACCTGCCGGCGGCGCGCTGCCGCGACCCGCTTGGCGACGGCGCCGCTCGTTTCGCCGGGAGCCGGCAGTGCCAGATCTGCTGGTGAGACCGCGGGCACGTCGATGTGCAGGTCGATCCGGTCCAGCAGCGGTCCGGACAGCCGCCCCTGGTAGTCCTCGGCGCAGCGCGGCGCCCGGCCACACGCCTCCTCCGCGAAATGGCCGCAGCGGCACGGGTTCATCGCCGCGATTAGTTGGAACCGCGCCGGATAGGTCACGTGGCCATTGGCGCGCGCGATGCTGACCCGGCCGGTTTCGAGCGGCTGGCGCAAGGCTTCGAGTGCTGCGCGGTTGAATTCCGGCAATTCGTCGAGAAATAGCACGCCCTGGTGGGCGAGCGAGATTTCGCCTGGACGGGCGCGGATGCCGCCACCGACCAGGGCCGGCAGCGAGGCCGAATGATGCGGGTCGCGAAACGGTCGCGTGCGCGACAAACCGGTGCTGCGCAACCCGCCGGCTACCGACTGGATCATGCCGAGTTCGAGCGCTTCCGTCGGTTCGAGCGGCGGCAGCAGACCCGGCAGGCGGGCTGCCAGCATCGACTTCCCCGATCCCGGTGGTCCGACCATCAACAGATTGTGACCGCCGGCGGCGGCGATCTCGATCGCCCGCTTGGCGGTTTCCTGGCCCTTGACCTCGGCGAGGTCGAGCCCGGCGCCGGGCGAGACCGCAAGCCGAGGCTCGGGTGGCGGCAGCAGCTGGGTTCCCTTGAAGTGGTTGACGATCGCCAGCAGCGTCGGCGCGGCGACGATCTCGATTTCGCCGGCCCAGGCGGCCTCACCCCCGCAGACCGCCGGGCAGATCAGACCCGACTCATGGCCGGCGGCCGAGAGACCCGCGAGCAGCACGCCGGCGACACCGGTCACCGAACCATCGAGCGACAATTCACCAAGGGCGGTGTAGCCATCGAGCTCATCGGCTGGCAGCACATCCATCGCCACCAGCAGCGCCAGCGCAATCGGCAGATCGAAATGGCTGCCCTCCTTGAGGACGTCGGCGGGCGCGAGATTGACCGTGACGTGCTTTAGCGGCAAAGCGAGGCCGAGCGAGTTCAGCGCCGAGCGCACCCGCTCGCGCGATTCGGCGACCGCCTTGTCCGGCAGGCCGACCACGGTAAAGGCGGGCAGACCCGAGGTGATCGTCACCTGGGTCTCGACCTCGAGGACCTCGATCCCGTGGAACGCTACGGTGCGAACCTGGGCGGCCATGTTCCCAACCTCTTAACTATAGGTGGAATGTAGATGGGGCCAGCCCGCGACGCCAGCGCGACGATGGCGCAGACCGTAGCGCAGTTGTGCGACCCGGGCGGCGGGCGTTAACCTGCGCGCTCTCGCGGGGCCATCCGGCTGCGAATTCATCGAATGGAGCCGCGAATTCATTGAATGGAGACGGTGCGATGCCCGATACCGCGCGTTGGCGGCTCGCTTTGGAGCCGCATCTGCTGAGCCTGCTGCGGCTCGTCGTGGGGCTGCTTTATTTGCAGCACGGGCTCAATAAGCTGTTCGATTTCCCCTCGACGCCGCATCACAATGCCTACCACTTGCTCACTCTGGTGCCGGGCTTGGCCGGCCCGTTGGAGACGATTGGCGGTTTTCTGGTGACGATCGGCCTTTATACCCGGATCGCTGCCTTTATCCTTTCGGGCGAGATGGCGTTCGCTTATTTCATGGCGCACGCGCCGCGCAGCCCGTTTCCGCTGCAGAACGGCGGCGAGCCGGCCGTCCTCTTTTGCTTCACCTTTCTTTATCTTGTCGTGGCCGGCGCCGGGTTTTGGAGCATCGACCGGCTGCGCGCGCGCCACTGACCCGGTTTCCTTGTTGGCAAGCGTCGCTCCCGGGGATTCCTCGCGGACCTCTCTCAGCAGCAGGCCGAGGTCGGGGAACGCGACGAGAGAATCTCGGCGACGAACTGGTCGAGATCGCCGCCCGGGAACAGATGGCTCGCGACCCCGGCGGCGGCGGCGGCGGCGCAATCGGTCTCGCGATCGCCGATCAGAAAGCTCGCCGCCCTTTCGACCGGCCAATGGCCGAGCAAATCGGTGATCATGCCCGGCGCGGGTTTGCGCCAATCGCTGGTCCGGCGGTATTGGGCAATCGCGGCTTCCGGGTGGAACGGACAATAGCGGATGTCGTCGAGATGGGCGCCGGACATGGCGAGCTCCGCGCGCATATGCTGGTGCAGGGCAGAGACATCGGTCTCCGCATAGTGGCCGTGCGCGACTCCGGCCTGGTTGGTCACGACAAACACAAACCAGCCGGCATCGTTGAGCCGCCTGACCGCGGCCGCGGCACCGTCGATCCAGCGCAGCCGGGCAACCGTCCCGACATATCCGTCATCGTGGTTCAGCACCCCGTCGCGATCGAGAAAGACGGCCGGGCGCTGCCGCCGGCGCGGCACCTGATGCTGTGCCAAGGCATAGGATTGGGGCACCCCGATATCGATGAAATAGCCGTCGAACCGCATCCCTTGCAGCAGCCCCGCCGCGGCAAGAGGCGGAAATATGTCCGCCTCGAGCGAGCAGCATCGGCCGAGACGCCCGATGAGCGCGCGTCGGCAGACATACACCCCGCCATTGACGAGCCCGGGACCCGGCTGCGATGGGCGTTCGCCAAAGCCGGTGATCCGGCCCAGCGCGCCGAGCGTGACGACGCCGTAACGCGATGCGTCGGCAAGGCTCCTGATCGCGATCGTTGCGATCGCCGCAGGTTGTGCGACAGCTCCGGCGGCCAGCGTCAACAAATTGATGTCGAACCAGGAATCGCCGTTGATCAGGAGGAATTGTGGGTCGAGACGATCGCGCGCGTGCCACAGTGCTCCGCCGGTGCCGGCCCCTTCGGGCTCGACCGTGACCGCGAGGTCGATGCCGAACCGCGCCTTCAGCGGCGAGGCCGCCGCATATTCGGCAATCTGCGCGGCGGCAAAACCGGCGAGCAGCAGCACCTCTCTGATCCCGTGCCGGCCCAGCTCGAACAACAGCATGTCGAGGAATGGCGCACCGGCGACCGGCAATAGCGGTTTTGGTGTCTGCGCCGTCAATGCGCCGAGCCGGGTCCCCAGCCCGCCGCATAAGATTGCCGCCTGGCGGATCAAGCAGCGCCGCCCAAATCAGCGCGGCAGCGGGAACAGCGTGGCTTCGACCAAGCCGCAGATGATGTGCCCGGCGGTGATGTGGATCTGCTGGATCAATGTCGTCGAATCCGACGGCGCGTGCAGGCACAGATCGCACCGGCCGGCCATCTGTCCGCCGCTGCGGCCGGTCAGGCCGACCACCGCGAGCCCCTTGTCGCGGGCGGCATCGATCGCGCGCAGAATATTGGGCGAGCGTCCCGAGGTCGAAATCGCCATGAACACGTCATCCGCGGTGCCGAGCCCGAGTATCTGGCGCTCGAACACCCGTTCGTACCCGTAATCGTTGCCGATCGCGGTCAGCACCGAGGTGTCGGTGGTCAGCGCCAGGGCCGCTGCCGGAGCCCGGTCGTAATTGAGCCGTGACAGGAATTCGCCGGCGATATGCTGGGCGTCACCGGCGCTGCCGCCGTTGCCAGCGATCAGCAGCTTCTTGCCGTTGCCCAGCGCCTCGGCGATCCGCTCGGCGATCGCGGCAATCGTGTTGGCAAAAGCCGGGTCGTCGATCGTGGCCTGGATGGCGTCGCGCGATTGGACCAGGTAATTGGTAATCTCGTTCATCGGGGCACCTGCCATGTCTCGCAACCGCGTTCGACGAATTTCACCGGGCCGGCGACCCCGCCGGCGGCGTTGAGCGCTTCGAGCAGGCCTTGCCGGTCTTCGGGATCGACGATGAACATCAGAAAGCCGCCGCCGCCGGCGCCCGAGATTTTGCCGCCGAGCGCGCCATTGGCAAAGGCGAGCTCGCACAATGCCTCGATACGCTCAGTGGAGATGCCGGCAGCGGTCAATTTTTTGGCTTGCCAGGAATCGGCGAGGATCCGCGCCATGGCCCGGATATCGCCGGCAAGCAGCGCGTTCTTCATTTCGATCGCGTCGGCCTTGAGCCGGTCGAGTGCCGCGAGCGCGCGAATGCTGTGATCCATCATCCCGGCGGTCTGCTGCTCGATGACCTCGGCGGCATCGCGCGAGCGCCCCGAAAAACAGATGACCAGCGAGGATTCGAATTCGTTACGCGCGGCATCGCAGACCCGCAGCGGATTGACGATGACCCGGTCGCCGGCAAGAAACTCGATAAAGTTGGTGCCGCCGAAGGCCGCAGCATATTGATCCTGCTTGCCGCCGGCGAGTTCGAGGTCGAGACGCTCGATCTCGAAGGCCAAATGCGCCACGTCGTATTGACCGAGCGGGGCGGCAAACAGCGCTCGGAACGCATCGACCAGAGCAACCACCAGCGCCGAGGACGAGCCGAGGCCCGAGCCCAGCGGCGCATCGACCGAGGTGGTGACCGTGGCTGCGATCGGCTGCCCGCCATTATGGTCGCGGACCATGCGCTCGTAGACGCCGCGGTGCAGCAGCAGCCGCGCTTCCGGCAGCTCGGGCGCCGCCTCGAAGCTTTCCTCCCAGCTCAGATCCCTGGCGCGAAACACCACCTTGCCATCGCGGCGCGGGCTGACAAAGGCGTAGGCGAAGCGGTCGATCGTCGTGTTGAGCACGGCACCGCCGAATTCGTCGCAATAGGGCGACAGGTCGGTGCCGCCGCCGGCAAGGCCCAGCCGCAATGGGGCGCGCGCCCGAATTATCATGCGCGAATCCGAGATCAAGACCGAGCTCCCCAAATATGTGGCGGTCTGCGAGGCCCTTCGCGGAGAACAGAGCGATAATGCCACTCGTCCGGTAAACTTTAGTAAAGAGCGTATGTAAGATATATGGCCATATCAGCAACGTAACATTGGCCGCGGCGGATGTCCAGTTGGGGAGGCGAGGTGCGACCGGGGATGCCTGCCATCCGATCGTCTGCGGTCCTGCCGCCCTTCGGCGACCCGGCGCCGGCGCCGGGCAGGGGCTGGCAGTTGCCCGGATGGGGCCGCTGAGCGATGCGGATTTTCTTTGTCTGTCAGCGCGTCCCGTTTCCGCCGGACCGCGGCGACAAGATTACGACCTTCAACGAAATTCGCCACCTGTCGGCGACGCACGAGGTTCACGTGTTTTGCCTCGGCGACGGGGTGCGCGATCTCGACAATCTGCCCGGGCTGCAGCCCTATGTGAGAAGCGTCACCGCGGTTCCGGTGCGTGCGCGAATGAGCCGCCTGCGCGCGCTCGGTGCACTGGTGCGCGGCCGGCCATTGTCGGTGGCCGCGTTCGACGAGGTAGCGCTGCACCGGGCGATCATCGCGAAATACGAGGAAGGCGCACCGGACCTGATCATCGTCTTCAGCAGCAACGTCGCCCAATATGCCGAGCATTTTCCTGGTGTGCCGCGGATCATGCAGTTCCAGGAGCTCGACTCGTCGAAATGGTTGCAATACGCGCGGCGCTCGACAATTCCAGTGCGCTGGATCTATCGGTCCGAGGCAAAACGCCTGCACGCCTATGAGGGGCGTATCGCGCGTCGCTTTACCCGGGCGACGGTCTGCACCGCGGCCGAGAAACGCGACTTCGAGCGGACCTTTCCGGGGGTCGCGGTCGCGCTCGTCGGCAACGGCGTCGATCTCGAATATTTCCGCTCCTCGGGAGAGACAAAACGCCCCGGTTCGATCGTGTTCACCGGGGTGATGGACTATCTGCCCAATATCGATGCCGTTACATGGCTCTGCGACGCGATCCTGCCTGCGGTCCAGGCGCAGATTCCCGAGGCTACACTGACCATTTGCGGCAACCGCCCGACCGCGGCAGTACGCCGGCTGGCCAGTCGAAAAGGTGTCACGGTCACCGGTTGGGTGCCTGACATCCGGCCCTATCTCGATCGGGCGGAGGTGTTCGCGGCGCCCTTGCGGTTGGCACGCGGGATCCAGAACAAGGTGCTCGAGGCGCTGGCCATGGGTCTGCCTTGCGTCGTCTCGACCGCCGCCTGGCGCGGCACCGCGATCGCCGAAGGTGCCGGCATCCTGGTGAGCGACGACAGCCGCGAATTCGCTGGGCAAATCGTGCATTTGCTCGACAACAGCGCGTTTCGCGGCGAGATCGCCGGCAAAGCACGCGGCGCTGTCGAGGTGAAATACGACTGGGCGACCCAGCTCGCCGCGTTCGATGAAGTCATCAATGCGGTGACGGCGCTGCCCCCCGGGCTCTCCCGTTTTGGTGCGAGGCCCCGCTAAAGCCGCACTCGGATCCCCGGCGCCGGCGGACGCGGCGCGACGGACGATCCCGCCTACTCGCGCAAAGGCGGGTTCAGCTTGCCGAATGGACCAAGATAGAGTTCGCAGCGGCCGGTCGCCGCGACGATCTGGCCGGGCGCTGCCTCCAGCGCTTTTACCACCTGCAGCTTGTAAGGGGTGGCGCACATCTGTTCTGCGAGCAGCTGGGCAACGCGCGGGTCGTAATTGTTGAACGCGGCGAATTCGGGCGGTAGCGGCCCCGCCGGCTGCTGCCCGCTGACCCCGAACGCCTCCTTGACCGGGATCGCCGGCGTGCAGCCCGCAGCGAGCAAACCGATCAGGGCGAGAGCTGGCAATATTCGCATGACGGGGTCCATCGGGGTGGCTGCGCCAAGTGTGCCGGGCGAGCTGGCCCCGCGCAACCATCGTTATTGCCCGCGGTGCTTCACACTCCCGCCGGTGCGATAGTCTCTGGGGCCAGCACGCGAGTCCATTCGTCGCGAACCATCGGCTCGCGCTCGCTGGCGAGCCGCCCGGCGCGCTCGGCCCGAAATCGCCGCGGGGCGGTCAGCCGGCCGAACGCCCAGACCGCGCCGGCGCGGACCAGCGGGGCTGCGTCGTCGAGGCAATGCCGGGCTGCACCGATCAACTGCTCGTCGCCGGGCCGGCCATTGCCGATCGCGATCAGGACGTTGCGGAGAAACCGATCGCGACCGATGCGTTTGACCGGCGAGCCCGAAAACAGGCGGCGGAACGCGGCATCGTCGAGTGCCGCGAGATCGGCGAGAAGCGGTGCCGTCAGCTCGGCCCGCGGCAAAAAATCGGGCTCGTGCGCGGCCCGGGCGAATTTGTTCCACGGGCAGACTGCGAGGCAATCGTCGCAGCCATAGATGCGGTTGCCGATCGCCGCGCGGAATTCGGCCGGGATCATCCCCTTGTGCTCGATCGTCAGATACGAGATGCAGCGCCGCGCGTCGAGCCGATGGGCCGCCGGGAAAGCCGCGGTCGGGCAGGCATCGAGGCAGCGTCGGCACGAGCCGCAATGATCGCGCTCGGCTGGGTCGGGTTCGAGCGCCAGGCTCAAATAGATTTCGCCAAGAAACAGCCACGAGCCAAAATCTCGCGAGACGAGGTTGGTATGCTTGCCCTGCCAGCCGATCCCGGCCTGCTGCGCCAGCGGCTTTTCCATGACCGGTGCGGTATCGACAAAGAGCTTCAGCGCGCCCGGCCATCGCCCGTCGATCCATCGAGCCAAAACCTTGAGCCGGCGCTTCAGCGTGTCGTGATAGTCGCGGCCGCGCGCATAGACCGAGACCGTGCCGTGCTCGGGGTCGCCGGCCGCCCCCAGCGGATCGTCGTCGGGCGCATAGTTGACGCCCAGCACAACCACGGTGCGGGCGTCTGGCCACAGCGTCTGCGGGTCGCCGCGCCGCTCGGCACTGCCGGCGAGCCAGCCCATGTCGCCGTGATAGCCACGCGCGATAAATTCGCGCAGCCCGGTGCGCGCCGCGTCGTCGAGATGTGCTGTGGCGAAGCCGACCGCGTCGAAACCGATGGCGAGCGCCTGATCGCGGATCGCCTCGCGGATCGGATCGACCATCGTGGGTTCAGCCGCGGCCGCGATAGGGTGCGACCCCGGGATCGGGAAGCCACAGCCCGGCGGGTGGGTCGCTCGTCTGATAGAAGACATCGATCGGGATGCCGCCGCGCGGGTACCAGTAGCCGGCGATGCGCAGCCAGCGCGGTGCCAGCGCCGCGATCAGCCGGCGAGCGATGCCGAGCGTGCACTCCTCGTGAAACGCCGCGTGATTGCGAAAGCTGCCGAGATAGAGCTTTAGCGATTTGCTTTCGAGTATCGTCGCTTCGGGCACGTAGTCGAGGACGAGATGCGCAAAATCGGGCTGACCGGTGACCGGGCACAGCGAGGTGAATTCGGCGCAGGTGAAGCGCACCAGATAGGCAAGACCAGGATGCGGGTTCTCTACGGTTTCGAGCAGCGCCTCGTCCGGCGATTGTGGCAGCGGCGTCGGCCGCCCGAGCTGGGTCAGGACCGGTTTTCCGGCCATTCGTCCCTCGCCTGCCGCGGTCCGGTCTGCCCTGCGGCAAAGGCCGCCGCAAAATCCGTCAGCCCGCCCGCCTCGATCGCATCGCGCATCCCGGCCATCAGATCGGCATAATAGCGCAGATTGTGCCGGGTCAGCAGCATCGCACCGAGGATCTCGCCGCAGCGGCAGAGGTGGTGCAGATAGGCGCGGCTGTAGCCGGTGCAAGCCGGACAGCGGCACTCGGGGTCGAGCGGCGCCGGATCATCGGCGTGGCGCGCATTGCGCAGGTTCAGCGGGCCATGGCGGGTGAAGGCCTGCGCGGTGCGCCCCGAGCGGGTCGGCAATACGCAGTCGAACATGTCGATGCCGCGCATGACTGCACCGACGAGATCGGCCGGCTTGCCGACCCCCATCAGATAGCGCGGCCGCTCCGGCGGCAGCCCTGGCACGGTCGCGTCGAGGATGTCGAACATGACCGCCTGGCCCTCGCCGATCGCGAGCCCGCCGACCGCGTAGCCATCAAACCCGATCTCGATCAGCCGGGCCGCCGAGCGCTGGCGCAGGTCGTGATGCACGCCGCCCTGGACGATGCCGAAAATCCCGCGGCCCGGCCGCTCGACAAAGCGCTGCCGCGAGCGCAGCGCCCAGCGCAGCGTCAATTCCAGCGATTGCTCGACCGCCGGGTAGGGCGACGGGTAGGGGGTGCATTCGTCGAGCACCATCGTCACATCGGCGCCGAGCAGATGCTGGATCTCGACCGATCGCTCCGGTGTCAAAAGGTGCCGGCTGCCGTCGAGATGAGAGCGGAAGGCAACGCCGTCCTCGCCGATCTTGCGCAGCTGCGCAAGCGACATGATTTGAAAGCCGCCGGAATCGGTCAGAATGGCGTGGGGCCAGTTCATAAAGCGGTGCAGGCCGCCGAGCACGGCAACCCGCTCCGCCCCCGGCCGCAGCATCAGATGATAGGTGTTGCCGAGCAGGATTTGCGCGCCGCTGGCAGCGACATCTTCGGGGGTCATCGCCTTGACCGTGGCAGCGGTGCCGACCGGCATAAACGCCGGGGTGTCGATCCCGCCATGAGCGGTCATCAGCCGGCCGCGCCGTGCGGCACCATCGCGCGCCAGCACCGTGAAGCCGATCATCGGCGGCCTTGCCGCATTTTCGCTCCTCGCCGCCGTTTGATCGATTACCGCGACGATCCTGCGGCACCACCCGCGCCCGGGCAAGACGGGTCGCATCTCGGCGGCGCGAAGCGAGTGGCTGTCGCGGCGACCCCGGCCACGCTAATCTCGACCATCGGCACGCAGAGACGGCTGCATGAAGAGCGGCGCGGGCAGAGCGCATCGGGTGTCTCTACTGGTGCAGCAATCGCGGGGGCGATCGTGAGAGCGCTGTTTCTCGGGACCTTTGCCGCCTCGCAGGCGGAGCGGATCAGCGGTCACATCGAGAGCGAGCTCGTCACCGAAATCGTCGCCGATGAGCACGACCGGCCTCGGCTTGCCGCAGCACTCGCCGCCGCCGACATCGTGCTGACCGGGGCGTGGTCCGCCGGGCTGCCGTCAGCGCCGCGGTTGCGGCTGTTGCAGGTGCCGCTCGCCGGCACCGATGCGATCGAGATCGCAGCACTGCCCAAGGGGGTGACGCTGTGCAACGCCTATGGCCACGAGGCTGCGCTCGGCGAGTTCGCGATCATGGCGATGCTGGCCTGGCGGCATCGCCTGTTCGAGATCGCCGGCTCGTTCCGTGCCGGTTCTTGGCGCTGGAGCCCGCTCACCGGCGGCCCGTTGCGCGGCGAGATCGCCGGGCAGACGGTCGGCATTGTCGGGCTCGGCCATATTGGTCGCGAGGTCGCCTGGCGCGCCGCAGCATTCGGCTGCCGGGTGCTCGCCGCCAACCGTACCCTGCGCGCGCCGTCCGGCGCGGTCGAGCGGGTCTATCCACTCCCGGAGCTCGACCGGATGCTCGGGCAGTCCGACATTGTCGTTTTGAGCTGCGCATTGACGCCGCAGACCCGCGGGCTGTTCGATGCAGAGCGGCTCGCGGCGATGAAGCCCGGCGCCTTTCTGATCAATCTGGCGCGCGGCCCGGTCGCCGACGAAGATGCGCTCTATTCGGCACTGCACGATGGCGTGATCGGCGGCGCGGCGCTCGACACCTGGTGGCGCTATCCATCGGCGGCTGAGCCCGAACCACCGCCCTCGCGGCACCCGTTCCACGAATTGCCCAATGTGGTGATGACGCCGCACTGCTCGCCTTGGACCGAGGGTACCGTAGAACGCCGCTCGCGCGATGTCGCCCGCAACATCGACCGCTTCGTGCGCGGCGAGCCGCTCGAAAATGTTGTCGCCGTGACCTGAAGGAAAGCCCATGACCGACGAGATCGCCTTTCTGCCGGCGACCCGATTGCTGGCGCGCTATCGCGACAAGACGCTGTCGCCGGTCGAGGTTGCGGCGGAAACGCTGCAGCGGCTCGAACGCCATGAGGGGGCGGTGAACGCCTTTGTGCTCTACGACCGGGAAGCGGCGATGGCGGCGGCGCGGGCTTCGGAAGAGCGCTGGCGCAGGGGCGCGCCGCAAGGCCTGCTCGATGGCGTGCCGGTGGCGATCAAGGATACGGTGCTGACCCGGGGCTGGCCGCGGCTCATTGGCTCGCGCACGATCGACCCGAACCAGGTCTGGGACGAGGACTCGCCGGTCACAGCCAAGCTGCGGGCGCATGGCGCGGTGCTGTTCGGCAAGACCACGACCCCGGAATTCGGCTGGAAGCCCTTGACCGATTCGCCGCTCTGCGGGATCACCCGCAACCCGTGGAACCTCGAACGCACCCCGGGCGGGTCGAGCGGCGGCAGCGCCGTCGCGGTGCTGTCCGGGGTGTGTCCGCTGGCGGTCGGCACCGACGCCGGCGGCTCGATCCGCATCCCGGCATCATTCTGCGGCATCTTCGGACTGAAGCCGACCTTTGGCCGGGTCGCGGTCTATCCGCCCTCGGCGTTTGGCGATGTCGCTCATGTCGGGCCGATGGCGCGTCATGTCGAGGATGTCGCACTGATGCTCGACGTGATCAAGGGGCCGGATTCACACGACTGGGGGAGCCTGCCCGATGACGGCATCGACTACCGGCTGCGGGTGCGCGAGGGCGGATTGCAAGGCCGGCGTGTGGCCTTGTCGCCGACCCTCGGTCTCGCCGAGCCCGAGCCGGCGGTGCGCAGCGCGGTCGAGCGCGCGGCCGAGATGTTCCGCAGCCTCGGCGCCGTTGTCGAGCCGGCCGATCCGTTCCCGCAATCGCCGCGCGGGATTTTCGAGCCGCTGGCACTCGCCGCGTTCTGGGCGCTGCTGCGCAGTCTGCCGGCCGAGGCGGCGGCGGTCATGGATCCGGGCCTTGTCGCCCTTTGCCGCCGCGGCGAAGCGGTGACGCAGGAGCAATATGTCGAAGCGATTACGCGCCGCGCCGCGCTGGGCCAGGCGATGCGGCAATTCTTCGACCGCTACGACCTCTTGTTGTCGCCGACGATGCCAATCCCGGCCGCCTATGCCGAGCCGCGCGACGACGATCTGCCCAACCCGAACAATTTCCCGAGCTGGATGCCCTATACGGCGCCCTTTAATTTGACGAAGAACCCCTCGGCATCGATCCCGTGCGGGATGGCCGATGGCCTGCCGGTGGGGCTGCAGGTGACCGGTCCGCTCTATGGCGATCTCGCCGTATTGCAGGCCTGCCGGGCTTATGAAGACGCGGCTGGGGCGACATGGCCCGGTGCACAGCTGGCAAATTGCCTGGCGCAGATCGCGTCCGCCGCCGATGCCGCGGTCAAAGCCAAGGAATGGACAAAGGCGCGGTGATTTCGGCGTTGCATCGCCGCGCCGCCCCGCATATCTGCGGTGACGAGGAATAACGGAATGACGGGAGGGTCTGATGGCCAACAAAGAGCAGAAACGGTCGAGCCGGGAAGCCAAAAAGCCCAAGCAGAAGAAGAAGGGCGCCGACAAGCGGCCGGCCGGCCAGCCGCAGGCGACCAAGCCCTGATAACCCGGCAACGCAGCGGCAGGAAACGAACCTTACGTCATCGTGGCCGGGCCGCGCGGTTTGGCCCGGTCGATCGCCAGACGCAGGCCCGCGATCAGCAATTCGCGCTACCCGGCGTTGTGGAACCACGAAGCCTCGGTCATCACCTCACCGGTGAATGCGCGCAGTTGCGCGACGATCGCGTGCGCCTCGTCGAGCCGCCCCATATGCGCGTAGGCAGAAGCGAGAAACCGGTGGCTGTTCGGGTGACGCGGATGATCCTGCATCCATAAGAGCAGGTTCCGCTCGGCCTCGGCAAACTGCCGTTTGAAGAAATTCGCCACGCCGAGCACATGAAAATGGCCGCCGAGCCGGTTGCGGGGGCTCAGCCGCAGCGACGTCTCGACATGCGCGATCGCCCGGTCGGCGTCGCCGGCCCACAGCCCGATGACCCCGCTGATAAACCAGCCACGCGCGTAATTGGGGTTGAGCACAAGCGCGCGGTCGGCCAGGGTGAGCATCGTCGCAATGTCTTCGCCGAGTGGTGCGAGCGCATAGGCTGGCTCGGCCAATACCGCGGGATCATCGCCGCCGACGTGCAGCGCTCGATGCGCGCGCTCGACCGCCGTCTCGCGCGCCACCCGCGCATCCTCGACCCAGCCATTGGCGATCAGCTGCATCGGCAAATAGGCGGCGAGCGCCAGCGCCGGGCCGAAATCGGGGTCACGCGCGATCGCCTGCTCGAACAATGCCAGCGCCCGGATCGCGGCCTCTCTTTCAAACGAAAAGCAATCCGCCAATCCGCGCAGATAAAGATCGTAGGCGGTCAGGTCATGCATCGGCCGGGTCTGCGCGCGGCGGATCTCGATCGTCTCAAGCGCCGCTTCAATGGCGGCAGCCACGCTCGCCGCCACCCGGTCCTGCAGCTCGAAGACATGGTCGAGCGCGCCATCGAAATGGTCGGCCCATAAATGTGCGCCGGCGCTCGCGTCGATCAGCTGCGCGGCGATGCGCACCCGCGCCGCCGCTTTGCGCACCGAGCCCTCGACGAGATAGCGCACGCCGAGCTCGTGGCCGATCTGCTTCACATCGATATTTTGGCCCCTATAGGCAAAGCTCGAATTGCGGGCGATAACAAACAGCCAGCGAACGCGGCTGAGCGCCGTAATGATCTCCTCCACCATGCCGTCGGCGAAATAATCCTGCGCCGGATCGTCGCTGAGATTGGTGAACGGCAATACAGCGATCGACGGCCGGCCCGGCAAGAACGAACCGGCCTCGCCCGGCGGTGCCAGCGCCACATCGATCTGGGTCACCGGTGCTGCAAACCGATAGCCGCGGCCGGAGATCGCCGAAAAACCCTGCTGACGACTCGATCCTCGCAATCGCCGGCGGTGGCGGCGGCGCGGGCAGTCTCCTCGGCGGCCAGGGCCAGGACGGGTCCACATCGACCTCGGGCGGCACCACCACGGGTGGCGCTCAAGGCGGAGCCGGCGGCAAAGGCGGCCTCAGCGGCGGTGCTGGGGGCGGCGGCGGCTATTTGTTTCCCGGACAAAACGGCGACGGAACTTATTCGTTTCCCGGACAAAACGCCACGGGCGCTGTCGCCGGCGGCGGTGGTTCTTTCATCCTCAGCCTCTTTGGTAAAACAGTGCAAGGCGGCCTCGCCGGCGGCGTTGGTGTCGCCGGTATCGGTGGTGACGGTGGGTTTGGCGGCGGTGGTGGCGGCGCCATTAGCGGCGGGGGCGGTGGCGGTTACAGCGGTGGTGGCAGCGGCGGCGCTCTGTCCGGTGGCGGTACACCTGGTGGCGGTGGCGGCTCGATCCTGAACAGCGACGCGGGCGACCCGATGCTCGATTACGGTTACGAAGCCGGAAACGGCTTTGTCACGATGAAATTCCTGAGCGGCTCGGTGTTCTTGGCTGCGGCCGCCGATCCGCCGGCCGGCAGCGACCCGGTGCCGGAGCCGGGCTCGCTCGGCCTTCTCGCCACCGGGCTCCTCGCCACCGGGCTCTTGAGCCTGGGTGTGGTGCGCCACCGCCGGCAGCACGGCTGAGCGATTTTCCGTCGGGGCGCGAACCCGAGCCCGCCTATTCGGCGGCGCGGGCCGGTTTGTCCACGGCCGGTTCGAGTGCTGCTTCGGTGACCTCTTCGGCGCGCTCGGCCCAGATGAAGCGCAGGTGGTTGCGCGCACTCTCCGGGATGTCCTCGTAATCCTTGCGGTTGCGCGCCGGCAGGATCACGGTCGCGAGCCCGGCCCGAGAGGCCGCCACGACCTTTTCCTTGATGCCGCCGACCGGCAGAACGAGGCCGCGCAGGCTGATCTCGCCGGTCATCGCCGTGTCGCTCCGGACCGTGCGCTCGGTCAGCAGCGAGACGAGGGCCGTATACATCGCCACCCCGGCCGACGGCCCGTCCTTTGGGATCGCCCCCGCCGGGACGTGGATGTGAATGTCGCTTTTTTCGAAGATCGCCGGATCGAGGCCGAGCGACGATGCGCGGGCCTTGACCAGGGTCAGCGCCGCCTGCGCGCTCTCGCGCATGACCTCGCCCAATTGGCCGGTCAGGATCAGCCGGCCCCCTCCGGGGCTGCGCGCCGCCTCGATAAACAGGATGTCGCCGCCGACCGGGGTCCAGGCGAGACCGGTGGCCACACCGGGGATGCTGGTGCGCATCGCGACCTCGCCCTCGTACCGCGGCGGCCCGAGGATTTCGGCGAGATCGGCCGGCCCTATGGCGATGTGCTGCGTGGTCTTTTCGGCGATGCGCATCGCGCCGCTGCGCAGGGTGGCGCCGATCTCGCGCTCGAGCTGGCGCACGCCGGCTTCGCGGGTGTAGTCGCGGATGATGGCGCGGATCGCGTCGTCGGTGATCTCGGCCTGCTCGGGTTTCAGACCGTTGGCCTGGAGCTGGCGGGCGACCAGGTAGCGCCGCGCGATCTCGAATTTTTCATCCTCGACATAGCCGGGGAGGTCGATCACTTCCATGCGGTCGCGCAACGGGCCGGGAACGGTGTCGAGGACGTTGGCGGTGGTGATGAACATCACCCGCGACAAATCGAACGGCACCCCCAGGTAGTTGTCGCGAAAGGTCGAGTTCTGCTCGGGGTCGAGCACCTCGAGCAAGGCCGAGGCCGGATCGCCCTGGATGCCGCGGCCGAGCTTGTCGATCTCGTCGAGCATCATGACGCAGTCGCGCGCCCCGGCGCGGCGGATGCCCTGGATGATGTTGCCCGGCAACGCCCCGATATAGGTGCGGCGATGGCCGCGGATCTCGGCTTCGTCATGCGTGCCGCCGAGGCTGACGCGGACGAATTTGCGCCCGGTGGCGCGCGCGATGCTCTGGCCGAGCGAGGTCTTGCCGACACCCGGCGGTCCGACAAAGCACAGGATCGGGCTGCGGCCCTCGGGGTTGAGTTGATGGATCGCGAGGTTTTCGAGAATCCGCCGCTTGACCTTGGCGAGGCCGAAATGGTCGGCGTCGAGGGTGCGGCGCGCTTCGGCGATATCGATCGGCTTGCCGGACTCGATCGACCAGGGCAGCTCGATCAGCCATTCGAGATAGGTGCGCGCCATCGAATATTCGCCGGCCTGCTCGGGCATCCGATCGAGCCTTGCAAGCTCGCGCTTGGCATGCTCCTCGACCTCGGGCGGCATCTTCGCTTCGGCGATCTTTTTTGACAGCTCGGCGATTTCCTGGCTCTTGGCGTCGTCGCCCTCGCCGAGCTCTTTCTGGATCGTCTTCATCTGCTCGCGCAGCAGAAACTCGCGCTGGCGATCGTCGATCTTTTCCTTGGTCTGCTCGCTGATCTGGCGCGACAGGCGCAGCACCTCGGTGCGATAGGCCAGCATCGTCGAGACGCGCTGCAGCCGGCTCTCGATATCGACGGTTTCGAGGATTTCCTGCTTCTCGGCCGGGGTGATGTCCATAAACCCGGCGATCAGATCGGCGAGCGAAGCGGGCGAGGTCGCCCCTTGCACGGCGTTGACCAGCTCGACCGGGGTCTGCGGCAACAGCTGCAGCACTTCCATCGCCTGGTTGCGCAAATTGAGTGTGCGCGCCTCGATGTCCTTGCTGCTGGCCTCGGGCTCGGCCAGGCGATCGATCCGCGCGACCAGGAACGGGTAGCCATCGAGAAAATCGAGAATGCGAAAGCGCCGCTCGCCCTGGCTGATCACATGATGCTGGCCGTCGGGGCTGGTCACATACCGCAGAATGTTTGCCTCGGTGCCCATGCGGTGCAGATCAATGGGGATCGGGTCCTCGGTCGCCGGATCGCGCTGCAAGACGAGGCCGATCGGGCGGTTCAGCCGGATCGCGGCTTGCGCTGCGGTGATCGAGCGTTGTCGGCCGAGTGTTACCGGCAGCACGGTGCCGGGAAACAACACGAGGCTGCGGGTCGGGACCAGGATCAGCGCGTCCGTCGGCAGCGCCGGGATCCCAGCGAGGGCGCTCTCGATGGCGCCGGTCGGCGGCGGGGCCCCAGCCTCCGCCGTGCGCAATTCATGTTCTTCTAGGGGCATGTGCAAAATCCTTGGCAATGCCGCGGTCGCGGCGGGCCGCTGCGCATCACAGCTTGTGCAGCTTGACCATCAGGCAGCCATTGGCGAGATGCCGGCCGGACATCTCGAACCGCAGCGGCGGCAGCTCGATCCGTCTCTCGAAATGGCCGTGCGGGAGCTCGAGCCGGTGAATCCTGGCCTGCGCCAATTCGGGCGGGAGCGGCCGTTCGCCGCTGACCACCAGCACCCCGGCGCTCAACGCCACCGTGATGTGCTCGCTGTCGACCCCGGGAAGAGCCACCAGGATGGTCAGGGTATCGGCGGTTTCGAAGATGTCGCATGGGGCTTCCCAATACGGCCTCGCATGCCCGCGGTGAAAGAATTGCCGGTGCAGGCGCTCGGCCCGTTCCATGGCTTCGCAGGCCTTTGCCCACATCAACGCGTCCAACTGACGTTCCGGCATCATCGGCTCCGCACGGGGGACGGCACCGGGTGCTTCCGGCGACGCCTACTCGGGTTGATATAGTTACGTCTTCGCGGTCGGGGAGGGCGAGTTGCGCTTTTGCCGGTGCCGCCGCTGGCTTTTGCCGGTGCCGCCGCTGGCTTTTGCCGGTGCCGCGGCTGTCTGTTCCGGCGCTGGTCCCGTGGCGCGAAACGGGCTAATCAGGCAGCGGCAAACGATATTTGGGGGCGAAGGGTGGCCGGGATCAGCGCAGCAACCAAAAACCTCGTCGCCGGCATCGCCGCCGAAGCAACCCGTATCGAGACCCCGTGCGGCGATGGCCATATGGTCTGGCGCATCTGGGGTGGCGGCCCGCCGCTGGTGCTGCTGCATGGCGGCTACGGCTCGTGGATGCACTGGATCAGCAACGTGCTGCCCTTGGCGCGCGATTACACCGTCATCGCGCCCGATCTGCCCGGGCTCGGAGAGTCGGCGACCCCGCCCGAGCCGCATACCGCCGAGAGCCTTGCCCGCATCGTCGCTGCCGGCCTGGCGACGATACTGCCGGGTGCCGAGCGCTTTCATCTCGCCGGCTTCTCGTTTGGCGGCGTGCTCGGCGGCCATGTCGCGGCAACGCTGGGCGGGCAGGTACGCGGCTTTACGATCGTCGGCTCAAACGGGCTCGGCCTCCCGCGCCAGCCGACCGAGCTCAAGCGCCAGAAGCCGGGCGAGACCATCGAGGAGCTGCTGGCCATCGCCAGGCACAATCTCGGCGTGCTGATGATCGCCGACAAGGACAAAATCGACGAGCTTGCCGTCTATATCCAATATCTGAACGCGCCGCGCGGCCGGGTCAGAAGCCGGCGGTTTTCGCGCACCGACACGCTGCTCCAGGCGCTGCCGCGGGTGACGGCGCGGCTCGACGGCATCTGGGGCGGGCGCGACGCCGGTGCTTACCCTTATCTCGACGAGCGCCGCCGTGTGCTCGACGCCATCCAGCCCGGTCTGCGCTTCGAGATCATCCCCGGCGCCGGCCACTGGGTCGCCTACGAAGCAGCCGACCAATTCAACCCGCTCCTCGCCGCAATCGTCCGGCAACATCACAGCGCATCGCGCTGACCACCGCTAAGCCGGAGCACCTGGCCTGGACAAAGCCGACCGCTCGGCCGGGGTCCGCAGAAGCAGATGCGCCGCTCACGATGCGCGATGCGCACATCGTCGATTTCGCCGATCTCGTGCCCTTGGACCCCGGTCTATCACGAGTGGCCCGGCGGACCCCGCGGGAGCGAGGACCGGGTCGGGTGCTCGCAATTCTGCGCGGCCGCTGCGCAACCGGCATCGTTAGCCCTCGACCTCGCCGTCAACCGCTCAGCGTGGCGGCGTTCGAGCCATCCGGATGCCGCCCGGCGCGCTGCGGCAGCACAAACAGGCAAGCGATGATAAACGCGGCGATTATAGCCGAAGCGATCGGGCGGCTGAACGCCAGTCCACCATCTTTGACCGGCTTGTCGAGAAAGTCGCCGACCGTGGCGCCGAGCGGCCGTGTCAGGATAAAAGCCGACCAGAACAGCAAAACGTGCGACAGGTTCGTCCAGAAATAGCAGGCCGCGATAACGCCGAGCCCGGCGGCGAAGATCAGCGCGCCGCCTTCGTAGCCAAGACCGGTGCTGTCGGCTGTCCAGTCGCCGAGCGCCGTGCCGAGTGTCTGCGAGCAGGTGATCGCCGTCCAATAAAATGCCTCCACTTTTCGGGCGCTTACCGTGTCTACCGACACGGTCCCTTCTGACCAATACCAGAGGCCGAGAACGCCGATCAAAGAGACGAACAGCAGCGACGAGCCGCCGGCGTAGCCGATGCCGAGCGAGCGGTCGACGAAATCAGCCATCGTCGTGCCGAAGGTGGTGGAAGCGACAATCGTGGCCCAATAAAGAAAAGCGTTGAACCTCCTCGCAGCCATCTGCGTCGCGACCAGCACGATCAGCAAGCCCAGAAACAGGGCAGTACCGGCAAGATAGCCCCAGTTCAAGGTCATCGTGACGGTGTCGCCGCCCGTTTCGCCGAGCGTCGTCGCCGCAATCTTGATGACCCAGAAGACCAGTGTGACTTCGGGGACCTTGCTGCGGGTCGGCGGTTGCAGGCTCACTCGACCCTGACGAGCTTTTGCAGGGCGCGCAGGCCGGCTGGGAAGGGATCGCCTTTGTAGCGGTTGCCCCAATTGGTAAACGACACCTCGCCGACATAGATGTCGCCGTGGCTGTCGACGGCGAGACCGTGCGGCGAGATGAACTGGCCGGGTTCGAGACCGGCCGGACGGTTGCCGAGCCGTGCCAGGATCTCACCCTTGTGCGAATAGATGCTGACCCTGGGGCCGATCCCCGGATGGTCGTAATTGACCCCCATGCCGCCGCCGATCTCGCCGACATAAAAGCGCGGCGTCCTGGTCCCCGTCTCCATGTAGAGCCCGGATGGGCGGTGCATGTTGTTCCACTGGCTCTCATATTTGCCGTTGCCGTCGAACACCTGGATGCGATGGTTTTCGCGGTCGGCGACATAGACCCAGCCATCGGGATCGCAGCACACATTGTGGGCGATGTTGAACTGGCCGGGGTCGGTGCCGGGCTCGCCCCAGGCCAGGATCAGCTTGCCGTCGGGCGAATATTTGTGGACGCGGGCATTGCCATAGCCGTCCGACACGTAGATGTCGCCTTGCGGCGAGAGTGCGGTATGGGTGCAGCGGTGAAACGGCTCGCCGCTCATATAAGGTGCGGGCTTGCCGGCGATGCCCAGGGTCAGCAAGACCCGGCCTTCGAGGGTGCATTTCCTGACCGTATGATCACCGTCATCGGTCAGAAACAGCGTGTCGTCCGGCGACATGTAAACGCCGTGCGGGCGGTGGAAGACGCCCTCGCCCCACGAGCGCAGGAAGTTGCCGTTGCGGTCGAACACGATCATCGGGTGTGCGCCGCGGCTGAAGGCGTAGACGTTGTCGTGCCGGTCGACCCCGACCGCGGCGACATCGGCATCCCACCTCCAGCCATCGGGCAGCTTTGCCCAATCATCGACGACCTGGTAGCGGTAGCCGTCGGTTCCGAGAATGGCTGCCATCGCGTGCTCCTCCTTGTCGATTGGACGCGATTATAAGCCCTTCGGGTGGCGGCTCAACGCGATGGCGGGCGCGCCGGGCGCACGGGGCTCAACCGTGCCGGGAAGCTGGCGGCGATGATAAAGGTCAGCACCGCGGTCAACGCTGCGACCCAGTAGACCTCGTGCAACGCGCCGCCGACCGCACCCGTCAGCCGCGCGATCTCGCTCGGCCCGAGGCCATGCCGCAAGCTCGGCTCCAATAGCCGGTTGACCGCATCGACCGCATCGGGAACCCGGCGGAAAACGCCGAAATTGAGGATCGCCCCGCCGACCGCCGCGCCGAGCGACTGGCCGATCACCCGCATGAACATGTTCGCGCCGGTGGCTACACCGCGCTCGTGCCAGCCCACACTGGCCTGGATCGAGACGAGAAAGGCGGTGTTGCACGCCCCCATGCCGATGCCCATGACCAAGGGCCCGGCCGCCGCCAACAGGATCCCGCTGGTCGGCTGCAGCTGGGTCAGGATCAGCGCTCCCGCCGCGAGCGCCACGCCGCCGAGGGCGGCGGCCAGCCGATAGGAGGTGCGGATCATCAGCCTGCCACCGGCGAACGAGGCGACCATCCAGCTGACCGACATGCAGCCCAGCACCAGCCCGGCAACGGCAGGGCTCCTGCCCATGACCCCTTGCACATAGGTCGGCAAAAAGGCGCTGACCGCCATCATCGTCGAGCCGGTGCCAAAGATGCCGAAATTGGCGAGCGCGATAACCCGGTTGCGCCACAATCGGAACGGCACCATCGGCTCGGGTGCGCGCGCCTCGTGCACAAAGAGCGCCAACAGCATCGCCAGCCCGAACGCGACGAGCGAGGCGATGCTGCCGGTAGCGAGGCTGCGCGCCTGCACCAGCGCCAGCATCGGCGCGCCAACGCCGATGATCAGCAGGAGCGCGCCCAGATAGTCGATGCGGTGCTGGCGGCGCTCGACCCGTTCGGGCAGATAGAGCGCGAACATCGTGATGCTGGCGGCGCCGATCGGCAAATTGACCCAGAACACCACCGCCCAATTGACATGCTCGACGAGAAAGGCGCCGAGTGCCGGGCCGACGATCGCCGAGACGCCGAACACGCTCGACAGATAGCCCTGCACGCGCGCCCGCTCGGCCGGGGTGTAGATGTCGCCGATCACGGTGCTGGCGATCGGCTGGATTGCTCCGGCGCCGATCCCTTGCAGCGCGCGGAAGATCACCAGCATCAGCATCGAGCGGGAAAAGCCGCACAGCGTCGTCCCGATCAGAAAGATGCCGGTGCCGGTAAAGAACACCCGCTTGCGCCCGTAGATGTCGGCGAGCCGGCCGTAGATCGGCACCGACACCGCCATCGTCAGGAGGTAGGCGGCGAACACCCAGCTGAACAGCCGAAATCCGCCGAGATCGCCGACAATGGTCGGCATCGCGGTGGCGACGATCGTGCTTTCGACCGCGGCCATGAATGTCGCCATCAGCGCCGCCATCAGCACCATGCCACGCTGCGGGACGACGCTGCTCGGCAGTTGCGGCGGGGCTACCACTTGATCCAAACCGTGCCTCCGATTTGGGCAAAGGCCGGACTCTACGGCTCGGCTACGGGCGAGGACAATGCGCGCGCCGTTGCGTCCACCGCGATGCTGGGCTGCGGGCGGGCCTGCGCACGGCGCCCTGTTGTCAGCACCACGGCGATCACCGAGGATGGTCACCGAACATCATCGGGAGGGCGCAGAGTGCAATACGATCTTCTGCTGACGGGCGGCGAGGTGCTCGACCCCGCCGGCGGGCTGCGCGGGGTCATGGATGTCGGCATCGCCGGCGGCAAGATCGCCGCGGTGGCGCCGTCGCTGCCACAGGCCGAGGCGCGCCGCACCCTCAATGTCAAAGGCAGGCTGGTGACGCCGGGTCTCGTTGACATCCACGCGCACATCTTTGTCAACGCCCACGACATGGCCGGCGACACCGACCGGTTCTGCCGGGCGAGCGGGGTCACCACCCTGTGCGATGCCGGGAGCACCGGCTCGGCCACCTTCGCCGGGCTGCGCCAGGTCATCGACCGGGAGGTGCGCACGCGGACCCGCGCCTTTGTCAACCTGTCGGCGATCGGCATCGTCGGCACCGGGCGCGGCGGCGAGCTCGCGCATTTTCCCTATGCCGACCCCGAAGGCTGCGCCCGCACCATCAGCGAAAACCCCGATCTGGCGATCGGCGTCAAGCTGCGCTATGGGCCGGGCCTCGTGTGGGAATACACGGCCGAGCCGGTCAAGCTCGCGCGCCGCACCGCAGACATGGCGGGTGGTGTGCCGATGATGATGCACATCACCGACTCGCCGATCCCGCTGCCTGAATTGCTCGCCCATATGAAGCCGGGCGACATCGTCACCCACTGCTATCACGGCCGCGCACACGGCATTATGGGCCAGGAGAAGCAGCTGGTGCTGAAGGAGGTCGTGGAAGCGCAGCGCTACGGCATCATCTTCGACTGCGCCCACGGCCGGAATCACTTCAGCTTTCCGCTGATCGAAAAGGCGCTCGACCAGGGCTTTCTGCCGGACACGATCTCGACCGACCTGACCTTTAACAGCGCCACCAACGGGCCGGTGTTCGATCTGCCGACGACAATGTCGAAGCTGTTGCATTTCGGCATGCCGCTCGACGAGCTGGTGCGGCGCTCGACCGCAGCCCCGGCCAAGATCCTCGGCTATGAGGGCACTGTCGGCACGCTGGCACCCGGCGCCAACGCCGACATCGCGGTGTTCGAGCTGCGCGACGGAGCTTTCGAGCTGCGCGATAGCGACGGCAACACCATCACCGCCAGGCGCCGCCTGATCGCCCAGATGACGATCAAGGACGGGCGGATCTGGTACGAGCGGCAGGGCAAGTAACGACAGCCGCGCGCGCGAGGGGCGGAATAGGGGGAGAGCAAGCCTCTCAAGGCCTGTTTCAGCGACGCATCGCGCCGCTCTCTAGCTGCGCCGGTCCATGATCGCTTTCTTGATCAGCGCAATCGCCGTTCCGGGCTCGAGCCCCTTGGGACAGGTGCGCGTGCAGTTCATGATGGTGTGACAGCGATAGAGCCGGAAAGGATCGTGCAACGCATCGAGGCGTCTTCCGGTCGCATCGTCCCGGCTGTCGACGATCCACCGGTAGGCCTGAAGCAAAACTGCCGGGCCGAGGTACCGATCGCCGTTCCACCACCAGCTGGGACAGCCGCCGGTGCAGCAAAAGCACAGGATGCACTCCCAAAACCCGTCGAGCGTTCCGCGCTCGGCGGCCGCTTGCGGCCGTTCGCGATCGGGCGGGGGCGGGGTCTCGCTCTGCAGCCATGGCTCGATCAGCCGGTATTGCGCAAAGAGGTGGGTGAGGTCCGGCACCAGATCTTTGATTACCGGCATGTGGTTGAGGGGATATACCCGGACCGGCCCCGAGATTTCGGCAATCGGCTTGGTGCAAGCCAGCCAATTACTGCCATCTATGTTCATTGCGCAGGAGCCGCACACTCCCTCGCGACACGAACGGCGAAAGGTTAGGGTCGTGTCGATCTCGTTCTTGATTTTGATCAACGCGTCCAGGACCATCGGACCGCAGGCACCGAGATCGATCTCAAATGTGTCAAGCCGTGGCGGGCCGCCCATATCCGGGTCGAAGCGATAGATGGAAAAGGTTTTCACCTGCGTGGCCTCGGGAGGCGCCGGCCACAAACGGCCAGCCCGCACCCGGGAGTTCGGCGGGAGCCCAACCCGAGTGGGAAGCGGCGGACGCCTCACGGCCTCGCTATCGTGATACCGAGCATGTCACTGCGACTCGCTCGCGCGCCGGACCGCCCAAAACTCGACTGTCTGCATGACCACCGCCAGAAGTGGGCTGGTTGCGCCGGAGAGCAAAGCCCGATAGTTGAGGCACGACTGGTAAAGTGCCTCATTGAGGCCCTCTTGCAGCATCGCGTACCCCCGCTCCCGCATCGGTCCGTCCTCGGATGTCAACAGGCCGATCAGATGCTCGACGGCCCTGTCGATTTTCTCGGGCTGGCCAGAGTCCAACAGGGCCTTCAGCTCCTCGACGGTCATTGTGTTGCTCCCGGGCACCGGCAGGTGCTTGGTATACTTGTCCTCTCTGCGGTTTGGTGCCGGAACCCGTTTTTTGAATGCAGCGGATATAGGAGCGGCGCTCCTGCGCAGGCCAGCAAGCCCCGCCTGCTAGGCTTGCTTCAATATCGCAGCGGGAAGGAACGACGGCAAGTGAGGCGGTTCACCGAGCGGGGATCATCACTGCTTTTGGCGATGGCGAGCGATCGAGGCACTTCGTCTTCGCCCGGCCTGTCAATGGTGCGCCGCCTCTGGCGAGCCGTGCTGACAAAAGCGATGGCGGCATCGAATTGAGCTGCCTCGGTCCGGGCATATGGCTGGGACCGGAGCACCCGTCGAGGTCTCCGCGATAGCCACGGCACAGCCGCGGAGCTGGCCGGCGGCGCTCGCCGCCGTGGCCGGCAGCGTGATGGTCGGGTTTATGCCGATCATGACGTTGCAACTCTACAAAGCCGGGATCAGCGCTCCCTCGATGCTGGTCTGGCGCTACGGTCTTGCGCTCGTGCCGCTTTCGGTGGCGGTGGCCATGGCCGGACACGATGTCCGTGCGGCGCTGCGCCAGGGTGCGTGGCGGATCGCCTTGGTTGGCGCGACCCTCGGCGCCGGGCAGACCCTGTGCTTCTGGGAAAGTTTGCACACCCTCGATACCAGTATCGCGATCCTGCTGTTCTACACCTACCCGGCGCTCACGCTGGTGCTCGACCGGCTGATCTTCAAGCGGCCGATCCGGCCGCGGGCCGTGCTGTGCGTGGCGCTGATCCTGCTCGGGGCCGGGCTGATCACAGTGCCCGGCATGCGCGGCGGCGGCCTCGATCCTCGCGGGCTGATGTGGATCCTGCCGGCGCCGCTGATCTATGCGCTCTATCTCGCCGCCAATTCGGTACTGATGCGCCGTCATCCGCCGCTGATCGGTGCCGGGTTTCTCTATCTGGGTTTGGCGCTGACCTTTGTTGCGACCAGTGTGGTGATCGGCCTCGACGTTCCGAGGTCGGTCGGCACCTGGGTGTTGATCCTGGCTATCGCGCTCGGCCCCGGTGCGCTGACCGTCACGCTGTTTTCCTACAGCGTACCGCGGCTCGGGCCCGCCAGCTACGCGGTCATCGCCAATTGCGAACTGGTGACGGTCATCGTGGTCGGGGTGCTGCTGCTCGGTGAGCGGTTGACCGCGGGGCGCGCGTTCGGTGCCGGTTTGATCCTGTGCGGCATCCTCTTGCATGGGCTGTTGCGCCGGCCGCGCATGCGCTGAATCGCAGCGGTATGTGTTGTCTCCGGCAGTAGCCGCGGTAGCGACGAACCTGAAACGGCCGGAATTTCCCTTGTTATCAGTGGTCATTAAAATATTTTCTCGGAATGCGAGATTTTTCGAGACAGACCGTGAACGATTGGGTATAACCCACAACAGTTAACCCTGTTGACCCCGTCCGTCGCGACCGATCCCGCGAGGCGCCCAGCACAGGAGACAGCATGGCGCGCTGCTATGCCATTGCGGCCATTGTTCTCAGTTTGTTCTATATGGCGACATGGCTTCGGCCGGCTGCTGCCGCGGGTATCACGCCTGCGGCCTGTGCCGCGGACCCGTGGATCGATGCTCGCTGCTACGGCGCCACCGGTAATGACCGGACCGACGATACCGCCGCTCTCGACCGCGCCCTCGCTGCAGCCCTGGCCGCGGACGAGCCATTGCTGCTCCCACACGGCACGTTCCGGGTGACCCGCACCTTCACCATCGACTACCGGACCCGGTCGGACACTGGCTTTCGCATGATCTCGATGGGCGCCACCCTCGATGGCAAGTCGATTTCCTCGAAACCGGTGCTGGAGATCGAATGCTCCGGTGGTACGCAAGGCTCGCCAACGGGGTGCTTTTACTTCAACGAGCAGGGCACCTTGTTTGTCAACGCCAATAGCGACAGCTACGCCGTCGTTATCGGGCGACCCGACTTCTCCGACGCCCAGAACTCGATGAAGATCGACCACCTGATCGTCAACAATGCCGGTGCCGGCAGGGGCGCCGGCGGGCTCCAATTGAACTATGTCCTGAATTCGCAAATTTTCGTGGTCGCCGACTCGGCTGGCGGCGCCGCCGGGATCGCGCTCGAGCAGACCCAGATTTCCCGGATCAGCGGCGCCGGTTCGGCGAGCGCGCGAGGCGGTGTCGGGCTGTTGTTTGAAAACGGCTATAGCTTCGCCAACACGATCGACGCGATGGACCTCGAAGTGGCGCCGACCTGCCTTGCAATCGTTTCGCGCCATGCGGCCCACAACACGTTTATTTCGCCTTATTTCGCTTGCCAGACGGCCGTTGATGCAACCGCAGGCAGCAGCACCCGTCTCGTCAATCCGCAGTTCGGCGGCAATGTCGGAACCAGATTTGCCGCCGCCGCCGGGATCGCAATGACCCCGTGAGCGGACCCCGGCCGACGCACCCGTCCAACATCGCGGCGGGCTTTGACAATCGCTCGCCCTCGGCCCAAATAGGCGAGGCCAGACGGCGGGACGGCCGCTCTTCGCCAAGCTGCGAAGAGAGGAAAGTCCGGGCTCCACGGAGGAACGGTGCCGGGTAACCCCCGGCGGGGGCGACCCCAGGGACAGTGCCACAGAAAAGATACCGCCGAGCCTCTCGCGGCAGCCCCGCGAGGTGGGCGGCAAGGGTGAAATGGTGCGGTAAGAGCGCACCGCGCCACCGGCAACGGGGGCGGCAAGGAAAACCCCACCGGGAGCAAGACCAAGTAGGAGCGGCAGGCTGTCGCCGAGCGTTCCGCCAGGAGCGATCGGGACGGCCGGGCGGACCTTCGCGCCGCCGCTCGGGTCGGTCGCACGAGATGCCCGGTGACGGGCATCCCAGAGGAATGGCCGTCACCGCGCCGCGCCGCCAACCGGCGGCCGGTGGCGGGACAGAACCCGGCTTACCAGCCGTCTGGCCCTGCCGTCTGGCCCTGCCGGTATTACGAACTCCGCGGCGCTGCCGCGGTCGACGCCCCTTGAGGTGGACGATTCGGCGGAGGAAACCGGGATAAGTAGGTTTTCCGGGGGACAACCCTGTGGAGCATGATCTCCACAATTGCCCGCTTCGGCCGTTGCGCTAAGCTTTCGGATGTGCGGTCGAGATGCTGCGGCGGCTGCGTTTGCGACCTGAGCGCCAGGGTTGTGCCGAGCAGCGCCAGCGCGCCGATCGCACCGGGGGATGGAGCGGGCGGTCTCGGCACGAGATCGCCCGCCTCACCGCAGCCGAACGGGGGCCGGGGCGGTGCGGTCCGTAATCAGGCGGACGGCGCCGGAAAAATCGAGCAACAGCGTGACGCAAAAGCGTCGATCACGGCGAGATTCTGCTCGCCATTGGCTATTTTTATGCCATAATTTTGGCATTGTTATCCGCATGCTGATGAGTGGTCGCCATGCCGCGAGATGTCAACCCACTGAAATCCGAGCTCATCACGCTGTCGCTCAATACCCAGACCGTCTGGTATCTCGACCGCTTGGTGGAAACCGGGCTCTACGGCAACAACCGGACCGAGGCCGCGCGGGTCGCCCTCTACGACCACTGCAAGATGCTGATCGCCCGCGACCAGTTGGCGGTGGCGCCGATCGTGCCGAGCAAGGAGGTGGCGGCGATCAGGTAAGCGGCGGATGCTGCCCGTCCTCACCGCTGCCGAGGCGCCGGCTGCGCACGCCGGATCATCGCTGGCGGCGCGCTGTGCACCCGATCGCGAGCCGATCCGGCGATCGATGCCGCCGGTTGGTCGCGCCGTCCGTCCGGCCCGCCATGCTTTCCGGCATCCTGCCAGCCGCCAGCCGACCGCTGTCCACGATGTTTTTGCGTGTGCCGCCTGGATCGGTGAAACCGCAATCGGCGGCTTCCCGGACGCTCTCGTGCCGGCAGCCTGCAACCGCCGCCTGACGCTGCCGCCGGGCGGCACCGTGGCGACCCAAAGACAGTGTTGCTTGGGATTGGGCGGGCGGCGACACCAGCGACTACATGCTGTGGTCGATCGATCGCGGCCTCACAATATACAAAATCTGAGGTTTTATTACGAAAACCCATTGACGACCATAAATCCCCATGCTATCCCATGCTCACCCATGAACGGGTGCGGCCGATGGGGGGAACTTCGGCGGCACCTATCGGGCGCCCCTTGCCGAGCGTTCACGGGCGAGCGTTGGGGGAAGAAGTGGCATGTTTCTGTCCACTTACGTGAACAAGGTCGACCGCAAGGGGCGAGTTTCAGTGCCGGCGACCTTTCGCGCCGCTTTGTCGGAGCAGCGGTTTCCCGGGATCGTCATTTTCCCGTCCAACAAGTATCCGGCGCTCGATGGCAACGGCATTGATCGCATGGACGAGCTGATGGCTCGCCTCGGCGCAGTGCCCGAGTGGTCGGAAGAGCATGAGAACCTGTCGGTTTTGATGTTCGCCGACTCGCAGCGGCTGCCGTTCGATCCGGAGGGGCGCATCACGCTGCCCGAAGATCTCGCGCATCACGCCTCGATCACCGACAGCGCCGCCTTTGTCGGTCTCGGCAGGAGCTTTCAGATTTGGGAACCGGGCCGGTATGCGGCCCATCGCGATACGGTGCGCGAGCGTGCCCGGCGGCAGGAAACCACGATTCCGGCGCTCGGCGTCCCGCCCAATCGGGGTGGCGGGTGAGCCCCGTGCGGCGCCCGGGCCAGGCACACCCGCCCGGGCTCGCCGACAGCAATTCCGGGGAGGCGGCCGGGCATGCGCCGGTGCTCGCTGCCGCGGTGATCGCGGCGCTCGCCCCGCAACGCGGCGGCCTTTATGTCGATGGCACCTTTGGCGGCGGCGGCTACAGCCGCGCCCTGCTTGCGGCGGCCGACTGTCGTGTGGTCGCGATCGATCGCGATCCCGAAGCGGTTCGGCGCGCCCGCGATCTGGCGCGTGCTCATTGCGGTCGTCTCTGTGTCGTCGAGGGCAATTTTGGCGACATGGAGCGCCTGCTGGGTCCCGCCGCCCTTGGCGCGGTCGGCGGCATCGCGCTCGATCTCGGTGTCTCCTCGATGCAGCTCGACAGCCCCAAGCGCGGCTTCTCGTTCCGTCTCGACGGGCCGCTCGATATGCGCATGAGCAGCATGGGGCAGAGCGCGGCCGATCTCGTCGCCATCCTCTCCGAAGAGGAGCTTGCCGGGCTGATTGCCGATTTCGGCGAGGAACGGTTCGCCCGCCGGATCGCCCGCGCCATCGTTGCCGAACGGCAGCGCGGCCCGATCGGCCGTACCCTTGATCTGGCGCGGATTGTCCGCTCGGCGATCCCCAGGGTCGAGCCCGGTCTCGACGCGGCGACGCGCACGTTCCAGGCGCTCAGGATCGCCGTCAACGACGAGCTCGGTGAGCTCGAGCGTGGGCTCGACGCGGCCGAGCGACTGCTGCAGCCGGGCGGTCGGCTCGCCATCGTCTCGTTTCATTCGCTCGAAGACCGGCGGGTCAAGGACTTCCTGCGAGAGCGCAGCGGTGTCGGCGCCCGCGTCTCGCGCCACGCGCCGGCCATGCCTCCACCGGCGCCGCCAAGCTTCCGGCTGCTGCACCGCCGGCCGGTGCGGCCCGCGGCCGAGGAGACCGCCCGCAACCCGCGGGCACGAGCGGGCCGGCTGCGTGCCGCCGAGCGAACCGGTGCGCCACCCTGGCCGCAGCGACGCGGCCGGCAACCGGGCCAAACATCATGATTCGGCTGTCCACGCTGTTCTGGCTGATCCTGTCCGCGGCGACGGGTTTTGCGATGTTCGCCGTCAAATACGAAGTTCAGGCGCTGACTGACCAGTTGACGCAAGTCATCCGGCAGGCCGGTGCTGCCGAACACGACATTCGCATCCTCGATACCGAGTGGGCCTATTTGAACCGGCCGGACACGCTCGCTCAGATGAACGCGCGCTATCTGGGTCTGGTGCCGATCGCCACCAAGCAGCTCGAGCAGCGTATTGCCGACCTGCCGATGCGCCCGCCGCCGCCAGCACCGCCGCCCCCAGCACCGCCGCCGGCTCCGGCTGCTACCCTCGTCGCGGTTGCCGCAGCGGCCGCGATGCCGTCGCCAGCCACCCCGGCGGCCGACCCGCCGCGAGCAACCGCAGCCGCCTCGGACCATGACCATGTCACGGCTAGGCCTGTGGCGCTCGATCGCCCGGCGGAAGCCTCGCAGAGCGCGAGGCCGCGGCCAGTCAAGACCGCCTTCAGGACCGTCTATCAGCCGCAGCCGGCGCACCGGGTCAGATCGCTCGATGCGCTGATCGCCCAGATTGTCGAGAGCCGCCAATGAGCGCGCTGCGCCAATTCGACGACAATCCGTGTCGGCCACGGCATTTCAAGCCGCCGCCCTGCACCCCAGTCGTGCCCGACGGTCCGGCCAAGCGGGCGCTCGACGGCTCCCGCCGCCGGCTCAGGGTGGCCGGGGTCGCCTTTCTGGTGCTGTTCGGCGTGATCGCGGCTCGGCTCGTCCAGGTCACGCTGATCCCCGGAAATATCTCGGTGCCCAAGATCGCGCGCTTCCATCCGGCACCGCCACCGGTGCCGGGGCGCGCCGACATTACCGACCGCAATGGCCGATTGCTGGCGACGACGATCGAGAGCCCGTCGCTCTATGCCGACCCGCGGCAGATTGTCGATCCCAACGACGTGACCCGCCGGCTGATCGCGGTGCTGCCGGGTCTCGACCGTGCCGCGCTGTTCGCCAAGCTGACCTCGGGCAAGCGCTTTGTGTGGGTCAAGCGGCATCTGACACCTGACCAGGAATATGCGGTCAACCAGCTCGGCGTCCCCGGGCTGCAGTTCGAGCGCGAGGAGCGCCGCGTCTATCCCTATGGCAGCCTGTTGTCGCATGTCGTCGGCTATACCGGGATCGACGACAATGGGCTCGCCGGCATCGAGCGGGGTCTCGACAGCCAGCTGCGTGGCCGTCAGGAGCCGTTGCAGCTGTCGATCGATTTGCGCATCCAATATATTCTGCACGACGAGATGCAGAAGGTCATGGACGAATTCACCGCTGACAACGCCGGCGGACTAGTCATGAACGTCAACACCGGCGAGATCCTGGCGATGGTTTCGCTGCCCGATTTCGACCCGAACCATCCGGATACGCCCGACCCGCAGCATCCGAATATCTCGATTGCCGACCGGATGTTCAACCGGGTGACGCTCGGCGACTACGAAATCGGCTCGATGTTCAAGATTTTCACCACGGCGATGGCACTCGATTGCGGTGCGACGACGATGACCGGGCGGTTCGATGCGACCAACCCGATCCATATCGGCCGCTTCACGATCTCGGACTACCACGGCAAGCATCGTTGGGAGAGCGTGCCGGAAATTCTGATGTATTCGTCGAATATCGGCGAGGCCAAGATCGCCCTCGCCGTCGGCGCCGAGCGCCAGCAGGAATATCTGCGCCGGTTCGGATTGATGACCTCGCCGACCCTCGAGCTGAAGGAGATCGGCCGGCCGCACTATCCCTCGCATTGGCGCGAGGTCAATGTCATGACCATCGGCTTTGGTCACGGCATTTCGGAGACGCTGCTGCAACTGGCAAACGCGGCTGCCGCGCTGGTCAATGGCGGGATCCTGCGCCAGGCGACATTGCTCAAGCTGCCGCCGGGCGAAGCGCCGCGCGGCCGCCGGGTCATCTCTCCGGAAACGTCGCTGGAGATGCGCCAATTGATGCGGCTCGTCGTCCAGTACGGCACCGGCCAGATGGTCGCCGCGCCGGGCTATGTGGTCGGCGGCAAGACCGGCACCGCGGACAAGGTGGTCCACGGCCGCTACTCGGAGCACCAGGTGCGGTCGAGCTTTGTCGGCGTGTTCCCGATCAACGCGCCCAAATATCTGGTGCTGATCATGGTCAACAACCCGCACGGCACCAAGGCGACCTACGGTTTCGCCACGGCCGGCTGGACCGCGGCCCCGGCGGTGGGCCGGACCATCATGCGCATCGCGCCGCTGCTTCATGTGCGGCCGGTGAACGAATCCTCGCCGGCGATCGCCGAGGGCCTGATGCCGGTGAGCCTGCAAGGCAAGCGGATTGAAGCTTACTGAGCTGATCGGTCGCCCGACCGGGGCCGGTGCGCCGGGCGATGTCGAAATTACCGGGCTCAGCGCCGATTCGCGGCTGGTTCGGCCGGGCTTTCTATTTGCGGCATTGGCCGGGACCCGGCAGCACGGGCGCGACTTTGCCGCCGCGGCGGTGGTGCGGGGTGCCGTTGCGATCCTGACCGACGACGCGGCGGCGCTGGTATTGCCGCCCGATCGTGCCGCCGGCATCGCCGTTATCAGTGATGCCAACCCGCAGCGCCGGCTGGCGCAGCTTGCCGCCCGGTTTTACGGGCGCCAACCGCGCACCGTCGCGGCGGTGACCGGCACCAACGGCAAGACCTCGATCGTCCATTTCACACGCGAGATCTGGGCCGCCTGCGGTCATCCGGCGGCGAGTCTCGGGACGCTGGGGCAGGTCACTCCGACCGGGCGCCGTCCGGGCGCGCTGACCACACCCGATCCCGTGGCCTTGCAGCGCGATCTCGCGGCACTCGCCGGGCGCGGGATCGAGCATGTGGCGATCGAGGCGTCGAGCCACGGCCTCGCGCAGTTTCGGCTCGACGGCTTGTCGGTCGCTGCCGCCGCCTTTACCAATCTGACCCGCGATCATCTCGATTACCACCGCGACATGGCGCATTACCGCGCCGCCAAGGATCGGCTGTTCACCGATTTGCTGGCGCCGGGCGGGCCGGCGGTTCTCAATCGCGACAGTGGCGAGTTCGCCCGGTTGGCAGCGCTGTGCCGCGATCGTGACCACCCGGTGATCGCCTATGGTGCTGCGCCCGGCGCCGAGTTGCGCCTGCTCTCGGCCCGGGCACGGCCGGACGGACAGGACCTGTTGATCGAGGTAATGGGGCGGCGGCACGATCTCACTTTCCCGCTGCTCGGCGGGTTCCAGGCGACAAACGCGCTTTGCGCGCTCGGGCTGGCGATCGCCACCGGCGTGCCGGCCGAGATTGCTCCCGCCGCGCTTGTCCGGTTGAGCCGCGTGCCGGGACGCCTCGAATTCGTCGCCGAAGGCCAGGGGGGGGCGCCGATCGTCGTCGATTACGCTCATACCCCGGATGCGCTGGCGACGGTGCTCGCCACGCTGCGGCCGCATGCGCCGGGCCGGCTCGTCATCGTGTTCGGCTGCGGCGGGGATCGCGACCCGGGCAAGCGCCCGCTGATGGGTCGCGCAGCAGCGGCTGCGGCCGACCTGGTCTATGTGACCGACGACAATCCGCGTGGAGAGGATCCGGCCGCGATCCGGCGCGCGATCCTGGCCACGGTGCCGGGCGCGATCGAGATCGGTGATCGGCGACAGGCGATCGAGACCGCGATCGCCGGGCTCGGTCGCGGCGATCTGTTGCTGATCGCCGGCAAGGGCCACGAAACCGGCCAGATCATCGGTGCCGAGACCCGCGCGTTCGACGATGCCGAAGTCGCGCGCGCCTGTGCGGCGCCGCGGCCGCAAGCGGCCCCCCGATGAGCGCGCTGTGGACTGCCGCGGACGCGATCCGCGCGACCCGTGGCCGCGGTGCGGGTGGCTGGAGCGCGGACGGCGTTTCGATCGACACACGCAGCCTCGCGGCCCGGGATTTGTTCGTCGCGCTGCGCGGGCCCAATCACGACGGCCACGATTTTGTCGCGGCCGCGTTCGCCGCTGGTGCCGCCGCTGCCATCGTTGATCGCCCGGTCGCCGGGGTGCCGGCGGGCGCACCGCTGATCGAAGTCGGCGACACGCTCGACGGGCTCGCAGCACTGGGCGCGTTCGCCCGCGCCCGCAGCCCAGCACGGATCGTCGCGGTGACCGGGAGCGTCGGCAAGACCGGCACCAAGGAGGCGCTGCGCCTGGCGCTCGGCACCAGCGGCACGACTTTCGCCTCGGCCGGCAGCCTGAACAATCACTGGGGCGTGCCGTTATCGCTCGCCCGCCTGCCGCCGGCAGCCGCCTTTGGTGTGTTCGAGCTCGGCATGAACCATCCGGGAGAGATCGCGCGGCTGACCCGCCAAGCGCGCCCGCATATCGCGGTGATCACGACGGTCGCGCCGGTGCATCTCGGCTATTTCGCTTCGGTCGACGCGATCGCCGCGGCGAAGGCCGAGATTTTTCTCGGGCTCGAGCCGGGCGGCATCGCCGTCCTCAACCGCGACAATCCGCACTTCCCGCGTCTCGCCACGGCCGCCGAGCGCGCCGGAGCGGCCGAGGTGATCACCTTTGGCGACGATCCGTCAGCCGATTCGCGCTTGCTCGATTGGCGGCCATGTCCCGGTGGCGGCGCGGTCGAGGCCGAGCTGCACGGCGTGCGCCTCAGCTTCCGCCTGGGGGTGGCCGGGCGGCACTGGGCGATCAATGCGCTGGCGGTGCTCGCCGTGGCGGCCGCGGCCGGCGCCGATCCGCGAGCCGCAGCAGCGGCGCTGCAGGATTTCACCGCGATGCCCGGGCGCGGGCGCCGGCATGATCTCGCCTGGCGTGGCGGCATGCTGACCCTGATCGACGAGAGCTACAATGCGAGCCCGGCGGCGATGGAAGCGGCTCTGCGCGTGCTCGGCGACACCACGCCTGCTCGCAGCGGGCGGCGGGTGGCGGTGCTGGGCGACATGCTCGAGCTCGGCGATGCGGCGCCTCGCCTGCATCGCGCGCTGGCCCGGCCGATCACCGCGGCCGGTGTGGATCGCGTCTTTCTGGTCGGCGGCGCGATGGCAGCTCTCGACCGGGCGCTTCCGGCGACGCTCAAGGGCGGGTTGTGGCCGTCTGCCGATCAAGCTATCCCTGCGTTGGTAAGTTTCCTCGAACCGGGTGACGTCGTGACGGTCAAGGGCTCCTACGGCGTGCATGTCGATCGCATCGTCGCCCGGCTGCTCGCCGAAGCGGCGCGCCGCGAGGCCTGATCCGATGCTGTACCGGCTGCTGTTTCCGCTGGCGGACCAGTTCCAGGCATTCAACCTCTTCCACTACATCACGTTTCGCTCTGGCGGCGCCGTTGTCACCGCCCTTCTGATCAGCTTTGTCTGTGGCCGGCCGATCATCGCCTGGCTGCGCTCGCACCAGACCAATGGCCAGCCGATTCGCCTCGACGGTCCGCAGGGTCACCTGGTGCGCAAAAAAGGCACCCCGACGATGGGCGGGTTTCTGATCCTGCTCGCGCTGACGGTGGCGACCCTGCTGTGGGCCGATCTCTCCAACCCTTATGTCTGGATCGTGCTGCTGGTCACGGTCGGGTTTGGGCTGATCGGCTTTTTCGACGATTACCGCAAGCTGACCAGCAACTCGCATCGTGGCCTGTCCGGCCGGACCAAGATCGTGCTCGAAATCGCGGTCGGCGCGCTCGCCTGCATCGTCCTCGGCCGAGTGGCCCCGACCCCGTTGGCGGACATGCTGGCGGTGCCGTTTTTCAAGAATGTTCTGATCAATCTCGGCGGGTTGTTCGTCCCGTTCGCGATCCTGGTCATTGTCGGAGCCTCGAATGCGGTCAACCTGACGGACGGGCTCGACGGGCTGGCGATCGTGCCGGCGATGATCGCCGCCGGGTGCTTCGCGCTGATCGCCTATCTCGTCGGCAATGCGGTATTTGCCAACTATTTGCAGCTCCATCACATCCCGGGCGCCGGCGAATTGACCGTGTTCTGCGGGGCGATGGTCGGCGCCAGCCTGGGTTTTCTGTGGTTCAACGCGCCGCCGGCGATGGTGTTTATGGGCGATACCGGTTCGCTGTCGATCGGCGGTGCGCTTGGCACCATCAGCGTCGTCACCAAGCACGAGCTGGTGCTGGCGATCGTCGGTGGGCTGTTCGTGCTCGAAGCGGTCTCGGTCATCGTCCAGGTCGCCAGCTTCAAGATCACCGGCCGCCGCGTCTTCCGAATGGCGCCGCTGCACCATCACTTCGAGCAGAAGGGATGGGCAGAGCCGACGATCGTGATCCGGTTCTGGATCATCGCCTCGATCCTGGCGATCGCCGGGCTGGCGACGCTGAAGCTGCGGTGAGCTGCAATGCTCGGCGGTACGATCGTACAATTTGCGGCTAGAGCGGTGTACATCGTCTATATATGGCAGATTGATCGAGAGCGTGCGATTGCGCCCGGCAGTCGCGCCGGTCTCGATGGCGAGGACCCGCAGTCATGAGGTTCGCCCGCATCGATCAGAGCCCGGTAGCGCGCTGGTGGTGGACAGTCGACCGCTGGAGCCTTGCGGTGCTGTTTGTGCTGATGGGTTTCGGCGTGGTCATGAGCCTTGCGGCGAGCCCGGCGGTTGCCGAGCGCATCGGCTATGACGGGATGCATTTCGTGCGTCGCTATCTCGCCGTGCTGCCGGTGACGATCGGCGTGATGTGGCTGATTTCGCTGCAGACGCCGCGGACGGTCCGGCGCATCGCGGTGGTCGGTTTCGCGATCAGCCTGGTGCTGCTGGCGCTGACTTTTGTCGTCGGCGCCGATATCAAGGGTGCGCGTCGCTGGATCGACTTTCCGCTCGTGGCGCTGCAGCCCTCCGAGTTTGTCAAGCCGTGCTTTGCCATCGTCGCCGCCTGGCTGTTCTGCGAGCAGAAGGAGCGGCGCGGTTTCCCCGGCAATCTGATCGCCGGCGCGTTGCTGCTGCTGATCGTCGGCATGCTGATCGGGCAGCCGGATATCGGCATGGCGGTGATCGTGACTGCGGTGTGGCTCGGGCAGTTCTACCTCGCCGGTCTGCGGCTCTACTGGCTTGTGCCGTTTGGTCTCGGCGGAGCCGGGGCGATGGTTGCCGCCTATGAGTGGTCGGCGCATGTCAGGGTCCGGATCAATCACTTTTTCGCGCCGGTAGCCGATGGCGGGTACCAGGTAAATCGCGCGCTCGAAGCCTTTGCCCATGGCGGGTTGTGGGGCCGCGGGCCGGGCGAGGGAACGATCAAATATGTGCTGCCCGACGCGCACGCCGATTTTGTCTTTGCCGTGGCCGGCGAGGAGCTGGGCCTGATCGTGTGCCTGGTGATCGTCGGATTGTTCACCTTTGTCGTGCTGCGCGGCTTTGCACGGCTGCGTCAGGAAAACAGCCTGTTCGTGCTGCTTTCGGCCGCGGGGCTCTTGATCCAGTTCGGCTTGCAGGCCGTGATCAACATGGCCTCGACCTTGCACCTGATGCCGACCAAGGGAATGACCCTGCCGTTTTTGTCCTATGGCGGCTCGTCGATGCTGTCGCTCGGTCTGGCGATGGGGATGCTGCTGGCGCTGACCCGCCGCCGGCTCGCCGGAAGCGCGCTGTGAGCGGCGCGGCGATGGCCGGGCCCGTCGTCATCGCCGCCGGCGGCACCGGCGGTCACCTGTTCCCGGCCGCGGCACTCGCCGCCGAGTTGGTGGCGCAAGGCCGCCTCGTCCATCTGCTGACCGATTCGCGGGCCGATGCCTTTGCCGGGGGCATCCGCGATGTCGCGATCCATCACGTCCGCGCCGGCACGCTCGGCGGCGGCCCGTTGCGCGCTGCTCATGGCTTGGCCGAGATCGCCGCCGGCACGGTCCAGGCACGCGGCCTGCTGCGCCGGCTCGGGCCGCGCGCGGTCGCCGGTTTTGGCGGCTATCCCTCGGTGCCGACCATGCTGGCGGCGGCTTCTCTCGGTGTGCCGACCCTGCTGCACGAGCAGAATGCGGTGTTGGGCCGCGCCAACCGTCTGCTCGCACCACGGGCATGGCGGATCGCCACCGGGTTTCCCGAGCCCGCGCTGCTGCGCCCGAGCGATCGGGTCCGTGCCGTGCACAGCGGCAACCCGGTGCGACCGGCGGTTCTCGCGCTGGGCGAGCCCCAGTATTGTCCGCCGGTAGCCGGCGAGCCGATGGAGCTCGTCGTGATCGGCGGCAGCCAGGGCGCGCGGGCGCTGAGCGAGATCGTGCCGCCGGCGCTGGCGGCACTGGCGCCGGAATGGCGCGCCGGTCTCCGGGTGAGCCATCAGGCGCGCCCCGAGGATCTCGCCGGTGTCGGCGCGGCTTATGCCCGTGCCGGCATCGCTGCCGAAATCTCGAGCTTTTTTGCCGATGTGCCGCAGCGCCTGGGTCGCGCCCAGCTGGTGATCTGTCGCGCCGGCGCCTCGACCGTGGCCGAGCTGTCGGCGATCGGCCGCCCGGCGCTGTTGATCCCCTACCCCTACGCGACCGACGACCACCAGACGGCGAATGCGCTCGCCTTTGCGCATGCCGGGGGTGGCTGGATGATCGCGCAGGCCGAATTGCGGCCGGAGCGCCTGACCGCTCGCCTCGCCGGCCTTCTCGCCGATGGCCGGGCTCTTGCCGCTGCCGCCAAGCGGGCGCGAGCCTTTGGCCGGCGCGATGCGGCGCGCTGCCTGGCGCTGCTGACGCTGGCGCTCGATCCCGCCGCCGGCACGGGACGCGCGGCATGAGAGCGCTGCCGCTCAGCATCGGGCCGCTGCACTTTGTCGGCATCGGCGGCATCGGCATGAGCGGTATCGCCGAGGTGCTGCACAATCTCGGCTATCGCGTGCAGGGCAGCGACCTCGCCGACGGTGCCAATGTCCGCCGTCTGATCGATCTCGGCATCCCGGTCGCGGTCGGTCACGACGCTGCCAATCTGGCGACGGCGGAAGTCGTGGTCGTCTCCTCGGCAGTGCGGCCGGAAAACCCGGAGGTCGCAGCGGCGCGCGCCCGGCGTCTGCCGGTGGTGCGGCGGGCCGAAATGCTGGCCGAGCTGATGCGGCTCAAATGGTCGCTGGCAATCGCCGGCACCCACGGCAAGACGACGACGACCTCGATGGTCGGCGCCTTGCTCGAGACGGCACAGCTCGATCCGACCGTGATCAATGGCGGCATCATCAACGCCTACGGCACCAACACCCGGCTCGGCGCCGGCGACTGGATGGTGGTCGAAGCCGACGAAAGCGACGGCACCTTCACCCGGCTGCCGGCCACCGGTGCGATCGTCACCAACATCGACCCCGAGCATCTCGATTTCTACGGCAGCTTCGATGCGCTGCGTCAGGCGTTCGAGGCATTTGTCGGCAATGTGCCGTTCTACGGCTTTGCCGCGCTGTGCCTCGACCATCCGATCGTGCAGGGGATGATCCCCAAATTGTCGGACCGCCGGGTGCTGACCTACGGGCTGAGCCCGCAGGCCGATATCCGCGCGGTCGATGTGCGGCTGGCGCAGGATGGCGCGCGCTACGACATTGTCGTCTCCGATGCCGTCGCCGAGCGCGGGCGCACGATCCGCGACCTGTTTCTGCCGATGTTCGGTCGGCACAATGTGCAGAATTCGCTTGCCGCGGCCGCGGTTGGCGAGGCGCTGGGGCTCGGCGACGATGCGCTGCGCGCCGCGCTGCGCAATTTCAAGGGCGTCAAGCGGCGCTTTACCAAAACCGGCGAGTGGAACGGGGTCAGCATCATCGACGATTATGGCCATCACCCGGTCGAAATCGCCGCGGTTCTGAAGGCGGCGCGGGCGATCGTCGCCGGCAAGGTCATCGCCGTGGTCCAGCCGCATCGCTACAGCCGCGTGTCGCATCTGATCGACGGCTTCTGCACTTGCTTCAACGATGCCGATCTCGTGCTCGTCGCCGATATCTATGCTGCCGGCGAGGCGCCGATCGAAGGAGTGACCCGCGAAGTGATCGTCGCCGGGCTGACCGAGCACGGCCATCGTCACGCCCGCGCCCTCGAAGCTCCGGGAGATCTCGCCGCGATGATCGGCGAGCTGGCACGGCCCGGCGACATGGTGGTGTGCCTGGGTGCCGGGTCGATCACGAGCTGGGCCAACACCCTGCCGGCGGAGCTGGCAGCGCTGCCGAGGCGGGGCCGCGGGACATGATCCGGGCCGGGTCTGATCCTATGCCGGCGAGCCGCGATCTTTTCCTTGCGACGCGCGGCCGTCTCGACGCCAAGGCGCCGCTCGGGCGGCAGACCTGGCTCGGCGCCGGTGGCCCGGCCGAGCTGCTGTTGCGTCCGGCCGACCGCGAGGATCTGGCCGAATTCCTCGCCGCGCTGCCGGCGGAGGTTCCGGTTACGGTGGTTGGCGGTGGCGCCAATCTGCTGGTCCGCGACGGCGGCGTGCCGGGCGTTACGATCCGGCTCGGCGCCGCGTTCGCCGGCATCGCCGTCGATGGCACCGACCTCGTCGTCGGCGCCGGCGCGCTGCATCGCAATGTGGCGCTGGCGGCGGCCGCAGCCGGGATCGGCGGTCTGGAGTTTCTGTGCGGCATCCCCGGCACGATCGGCGGCGGGCTGCTTCTCAATGCCGGTGCCTATGGCGGCGAGATCGGCGATGTCGTGATCGCGGCGACGGCGCTCGACCGCTCGGGGGCAGCGCACGTGATCAAAGCTGCCGCGATCGCGTTTTCCTATCGCCACAGCGATCTCGACCCGGACTGGATCCTGATCGAGGCGCGGCTGCGCGGGTCGCCCGGCAACGGCGCGGCGATCACCGCCCGGATGGACGAAATCCGGCGCACCCGCGAGGCGACTCAGCCGATCCGGTCACGCACCGGCGGCTCGACCTTTAAGAACCCGCCCGGCCAGTCGGCATGGCGGCTGATCGATGCCGCCGGCTGCCGCGGTCTGACGCGCGCAGGTGCGATGGTCTCGCCGCGACACCCGAATTTTCTGATCAACACCGGCGGGGCCGGCGCCGCCGATCTGGAAGGGTTGGGCGAGGAGGTGCGCCGTCGCGTCTACGAGACCTGCGGCACCGTGCTCGAATGGGAAATCCACCGGATCGGCCATCCGCTCGGCGGGATCGGGCCGGTCGGCACCGGACGAGGCCCGTGATGAGCAAGACGGTGGCATTGCTGATGGGCGGCTGGTCGCCGGAGCGCGAGGTCTCGCTGTCGAGCGGGCGGGAATGCGCGAAGGCTCTGATCGATCATGGCTACCACGTCAGGATCATCGATGTGAGGCGCGATCCGGCCGCGCTCTTGCAGGCCCTCGATCCGCGCCCCGACGTGATCTTCAACGCATTGCACGGGGTCGGCGGCGAAGACGGGACGCTGCAGGCGGTGCTCGATCTGCTGGCGATCCCCTACACTCATTCGGGCGTCCGGGCTTCGGCTCTGGCGATGCACAAGCCGACGGCAAAAGCACTGTTCCGCGCCGCCGGTCTGCCGGTGGCGGAAGATGTTGTCGCCAGCCCCGCCGAACTCGCTCGGCACGATCCGCTGCCGCCCCCGTTTGTGGTCAAGCCGGCCAACCAGGGATCGAGCGTCGGTGTCCACATCGTCCGGATCGGTGACAATTCCTGGCGCGAGGAGGTGCTCGGCTGGTGCTTTGGGGACGAGGTGATGGTGGAGCGGTTCATCCCCGGCCGCGAATTGACCGTCGCCGTGATGGGCGAGCGGGCGCTCGGCGTCTGCGAGATCGTGCCACGCGGCAGTTTTTACGATTACACCGCGAAATATGTCGATGGCGGCTCGGTTCATCTGGTCCCGGCGCCGGTTCCCGCCGCAGTTTACGAAGAGGCGCTGGAGATTGGCCTGCGTGCGCATCGCGTGCTCGGCTGCCGCGGGGTCAGCCGCGCCGATCTGCGCTACGACGACACGGCGAGCGTCGGCCGGCTCTATCTGTTGGAAATCAACACCCAGCCCGGCATGACCCCGACCTCGCTGGTGCCCGACATCGCCCGGAACGCCGGCATCGGCTTTGACGAGCTGGTGGTGTGGATGGTGGAGCACGCGGCATGCGACGGCTGAGCGCCGCCGTGCCGTCACGCCGCCGCCGGGCGTGGCCGGCCGGCCGCCGCTGGGCGTGGCGGATCGGCCTTGCGGTGCTGATCATCGCGGCCGGCTGCGGCACCGCTGCGCTAAGCCGCCTTCCAGCCGGCCGCATCGCTCTCGCCGACATCTCGGCGAGGCTCATCGATGCCACCGCGAGGCTCGGCTTTCGGGTTGCCGACATCCGGGTCGTCGGCCGCGAGACCACTGATCGCGAAACGATCCTTGCTGCCCTTGGCGCAAAGCCTGGCATGCCGCTTCTCGCAGTTGATCCGGTTCGCGCCAAGGAACAGCTCGAGCATCTGCCATGGGTCCGCTCGGCGACGATCGAGCGCCGCTTTCCCGACACCGTCTTTGTTCGCCTCGTTGAGCGCGAGCCGATGGCGCTCTGGCAGCATGGCGGCAGGATCGATCTGATCGACCGCACCGGCGCGGTGATCCCGGTCGCCCGGCTCGACCGTTTTGCCAAGCTGCCGCTGGTCGTCGGTGAGGATGCGGCGCAGCATGCGGGCGCGCTGCTGGCGATGCTGGCGAGCGAGCCCGATCTGGCGCCGCGGGTGACCGCGGCGGTGCGGGTCGGTGGCCGCCGCTGGAACCTGCGTCTCGACAAGTCGATCGAGGTGATGCTGCCGGCCGAAGACCCAGCGGGCGCCTGGGCCGATCTCGCCCGGCTCCAGCGATCGAGTGCCATCCTGCAGCGCGATGTGCGGGCGATCGACATGCGTCTGCCCGACCGGCTGGTCGTACGCCTCGCTCCACAGCCGGCAAAAGATGCCTCTCCAGCCAAGAAGGGACGCCCGACGGCGAAGAACACATGACCGCGATCGACGAGGTGCAGGCGCGTGCCAGCGCCCCCGGGACCCGAGCCAAGTCAGCCGGACGCACCAACGCCAAGACGCGCCGCGCGCATCGTTCGCCACGTCTGCCGCATCGGCCGCGCGGCAGTCTGATCGCCGCGGTCGATATCGGCACCACCAAGGTGTGCTGCTTTATTGCGCGGATCGATCCTGACCAGCCGCGGGTCACCGGCATCGGCCACCAGATCTCGCGCGGTCTGCGCAACGGTGCCATCGTCGATCTCGAAGCGGCCGGCACCTCGGTGGTCAGCGCCGTGCACGCGGCAGAGGAAATGGCCGGCGAGACGATCCAGCATATCGTCGCCAGCCTGTCGGGCGGCTTTTCCGCCTCGCGCCTCGTCAAGGCCGAGATCGGCATCGCCGGACGCGAAGTCGGCGAAATCGAGCTGCAGCGGGTGCTGAACCAGGGCTATCTGCTGCGCGAGGCGGGCGACCGCCAGGTCATCCACTCGGTGCCGGTCGGGTTCTCGATTGACGACAGCCGAGGCATCCGCGACCCGCGCGGCATGTTCGGCGAGCGGCTCGGTGTCAACATGAACCTGGTGACCGCCAGTGCCGCCGCGGTCCGCAATCACGCCGTCGCGATCGGGCGCGCCCACCTCGAGGTCGAAGCGCTGGTCGTCAGTCCCTACGCCGCGGGGCTCTCTTGTCTCGTCGAGGACGAGCTCGGCCTCGGCGTGACAGTCATCGACATGGGTGGCGGGACGACGACGATCGGGGTTTTTTTCGAGGGTAATCTGATCTTTGCCGATTCGGTGCCGGTTGGCGGCGGTCATGTCACCAACGACATCGCCCGCGGGCTGTCGACCCCGGTGGCTCATGCCGAACGGATGAAGACGCTGTTCGGCACCGCAATTTCGGCCAGCACCGACGAGCGCGAGATGATCGCGGTGCCACAAATCGGGGAAGAGGAGGAGGGTCATGTCAACCACGTGCCCAAATCCCTGCTGGTCGGGATCATCGCGCCGCGCGTCGAGGAGACCTTCGAGCTGATCCGCAACCGGCTCGAAGCCAACGCCTTTGACAAGATCGCTGGCCGCCGTGTCGTGCTGACCGGCGGCGCCTCGCAGCTGCACGGAGCGCGCGAATTTGCGGGCTTGATCCTCGACAAACAGGTGCGGATCGGCCGCCCGCTGCGCGTCACCGGTCTCGCTGAGGCGACTTGTGGTCCGGCCTTCACGACTGCGGCTGGGCTGCTCCATTTCGCGGTGTCGGAGCGCGCCGAGGGCGTGCATGCGAGGCCCGCCGCGGTCAACCCGCCGAGCGGCATTTTCGGTCGGCTGGGCCACTGGCTGAAGGAGAACATCTAGAGCAAATCCGAGTTTGATGCCGGCCAGCTTGCCGGTATGAAGCCATGACGTTAGATCGGGATCGGCCAAAAGGCGGGGGAAGCCCGGGCCTCTCCGGGCATGAGAAGGCTGTGCTGCAGCAGTGGAGGGCGACCATATGATCAATCTGAGCATCCCCAGGGACGAGCAGGAGATGAAGCCCCGTATCACCGTGGTCGGGGTCGGCGGTGCCGGGGGAAACGCCGTCAACAACATGATCCGCTCGAATTTGGTCGGGTGTGAGTTTGTTGTCTGCAACACCGATGCGCAGGCGATGCAGCATTCGAACGCTCATCGCAAAATCCAGCTCGGGATCGGCGTGACCCGCGGGCTCGGCGCCGGATCACGACCCGATGTCGGCCGCGCCGCCGCCGAAGAGGCGCTCGACGAGATCCTCGAAGCGATGCAGGGCTCCAACATGGTGTTCATCACCGCCGGCATGGGTGGCGGCACCGGCACCGGCGGCGCCCCGGTCATCGCCCGTATCGCCCGCGAAACCGGCATTTTGACGATTGGGGTCGTGACCAAGCCGTTTCACTTTGAGGGCAGTCACCGCATGAAGATCGCCGAAGCCGGCATCGAGGAGCTGCAAAAATTCGTCGACACCCTGATCATCATCCCAAACC
>JBOHME010000005.1:0-83251 GCA_050729795.1 Allostellaceae bacterium
GTGTGCCGGGCTCGGGCGCGAATAAATTCCTTGACGGTGCCGACATCGTTTTGCAGCACCACCACCCGCTCCGCCTTGTCGAACAGCGCCGCCAGGGCCGGCGGCGGCGATGGTCGGATGCCGGTCGCACGTGCGACGGCGTCTGGAAATTTGGCCGGGTGCGCGGTGGCCAGCGCCACCATCGGCGTCCCGCCGGCATCGGGCCGGCCCTGTTGTGCCGCGAGCTCGGCACGGGCGGCGGCGACCGCGATCGCGGTATGCGGATCGATCAGAATCCCCGTTCGGGCATATGTATCGGCAATCGTCTGCACCGTCCGAGTGTCATCCACTTTGTGGGCTGAAAACAAGCCGTGCGCCGCCTGCCAGGCCTGCTCGTCGGGCGGCAGCCTGCCGCGGGCGCGAAAGCCCGCCATAGCCTCGGCGACAGCCGCGCCGTTGCGGCCCTTCAGCTCGAACAGCAGCCGTTCGAAATTGCTCGATACCTGGATGTCCATGCTCGGGCTCAAGCTCGGCTCGACCGCGGTGATCGCCATGTCGCCGGCGGCGATGTAGCGGGCCAGAATATCGTTGCGGTTGGTGCCGATCACCAGACGCTCTACGGGCAGACCGATGCGGCGGGCGACATGCCCGGCATAGACATTGCCGAAATTGCCGGTCGGCACGCTGAACGACACCGGCCGCTGTGGTCCGCCGAGTGCTGCCGCAGCCGCAAAATAATAGACGGTCTGCGCGGCGATCCGCGCCCAGTTGATCGAGTTGACCGCCGCGAGGTTCAGCGCGTCGCGCAATTCCGCATCGGCGAACAGCGCCTTGACCAAATCCTGGCAGTCGTCGAAGGTACCTTCGATCGCCACCGCGTGGGTGGTCGCAGCCTCGACCGTCGTCATCTGCCGCCGCTGAACCTCGGATATCCGCCCATGCGGGTAGAAGACAAAGATGTCGATCGCCTCGCGATCGCGGCAAGCGGCGAGCGCCGCCGAGCCGGTATCGCCCGAGGTGGCGCCGACGATCGTCACCCGCTCGCCGCGCCGCGACAGCACCGTATCGAACAGACGGCCAACCAGCTGCAGCGCCAGATCCTTGAAAGCCAGCGTCGGTCCGTGAAACAGCTCCAGCAACCACAGGCTCTCGTCGATCTGCACCAGCGGCGCCACCGCCCGATGCGCGAAACCGGCATAAGCCGCCTCGGTCAGCGAGCGCCATTCCGCCAGGAGAAACGCATCGCCCGCAAACCGCGCCATGATCTGCGCCGCGAGCTCAGGATAAGCAAGCCCCGGAAAGGAACGCAGCATCTCCGCGGTGAGCGGGGGCAGATGGTCCGGCACATAGAGCCCGCCATCCGCGGCGAGCCCGGCGAGCAGCACCTTCTCGAACGAATGGGTGGCCGGCTGCGGCCGCGGATCACGGGTGCTCAGATAGCGCACGGGAGCAGCGGCGGCAGACATCGAGCGAACCTATCGCCCCGCGGATGACCTCGCAACCGGGTGCGTCGTCCGCGGGCAACGTCGAACCCACCCGGCAACATCGAACCAACCCGGCAACGTCGAACCCACCCGGCAACGTCGAACCCACTCGCGGCAACGTCGAACCCACTCGCGGCAACGTCGAACCCACTCGCGGCATCGCAGGTGCTTTGACTTCGGGGTTGCATAGGCGGGGCGGAACTGTTCCGTTGCGCATAGGGCAGGCGGTGCCCGCCGTCCTGCTCGGATGTGTCGGCTGGCTCGGGGGACCTCATGCGGGCTCTGGTCGGGCTCTATCTCGTCATCGGGATCGTGCTGCTCGCGATCGGCTTTTTGCTGCCCCGCCCCTGCCCCAACCCCAATAAGGATATCGTCAGCAACATCGTTTTTGTGCTCACCTGGCCGGTCGGCCTCTACGCCGAAGTCTATCGGGGGTCGTTGTCGGTCGAGGACTGGCTGCACGCGCAGGCCTGTCTCGGCGGCGGCGGGTTGGGCACCCGGAAAATCTAATCGTCCGATCAACCTGCCTGGTTTCCGGGCATTTGGTGGATCGGATCACCGGTCAATCAGTTGGCGGTGCACCGCGCCACTGGGCCGGCTCGAGTCCGAATTGCGGCCCGGCGCGATCACGCAGTTCGCCGCCGAGCGCGCTCCCGAGTGCGGCCGCCTCGGCCATCGGTCCCGTGCGCCGGGCCTCAATCGCAGCACCGCCGTCCGGCGTCAGCAGCAGACCATCGATCGTCAGCCGTTCGCCGTCGAGCCGCGCGTACCCCGCGATTGGCGTATGGCAGGAGCCGTCGAGCACCGCCAGCATCGCCCGCTCGGCATCGGTGCATAGGGCGCTGCGCCAATCGTGGAGTGGGCCGAGCAGCGCCCGCAGCGCCGCGTCGCCGGCGCGGCATTCGACCGCGAGGGCACCCTGCCCGACCGCCGGCAGCATGATCGTGGGCGGCAGGATCTCGCTCGCGCGAGCGGCAAGACCGATGCGCTGCAACCCGCTCAGCGCCAACAGCGTCGCATCGACCTCGCCGGCGTCGAGCTTGGCGATGCGCGTATTGGCGTTGCCGCGCAGCGGCACGACGCGAAGATCGGGCCGCCGCCGCAACAATTGAGCCTGCCGGCGCAAGGAAGCGGTGCCGACGACGGCACCGGTCGGCAGTGCGGCAAGGCTCGCGGCGCCCCGCGACAGAAACGCGTCTCGCGGGTCGTCGCGCGGCAGAACGCAGGCGATTTCGACCCCGTCCGGCAGCCGAGTTTCGAGGTCTTTGAGCGAATGTACGGCGAGGTCGATGCGGGCTCCGACCAGCGCCTCGTCGATCTCTTTGGCAAACAGCCCTTTGCCGCCGATCTCGGCGAGCAGCCGGTCCTGCACCCGGTCGCCGGTGGTGCGGATCGTGACGATCTCGATGGCACCGGGGATCGCCAGCTCCGGATGCGCCGCCACGAGCCGGTAGCGCACCAGCCCAGTCTGGCGCAGCGCCATCGGGCTGCCGCGGGTGCCGATGCGCAACGGACGGTGAACCTCAGGCATGTCTCTGTTCTACGCTGCGAGAGGGCGTGTTCCAAACGGCCCGGCGCTTTGGCCCTTCTGGGATCGACGCAAATCCATGGCGATCACCGGGGGCGCCAAGCTTCTCACGGAGTGTGAGGCGGATCACAGCGCAATTGCCCGGGTCGTGCTGGCATGCGCCGACCCGGAGGCGGTCCAAATGGTCGCCTTCTCCGACCGTGCGGAGGACCTATGCGCGTCACGTCCTCGCTTTCCCCGCCCACCATCCTGCGCCAGCTCCGCCAGGGGGAGGAATCCTCCACTTTCGAACGACTAGGTCGTTCACGTCATGTGGCGGATCTCCGGCTGATCTTTTCGGTCACGCTGATCATCATGATCACCGCGTCGATCCTTGCCTTATTGTTCTGCTTCGAGCACGAGGTGATGAGCAATTGGAAGACGATCAAATCCAGTCACAGCGGCTGGATCTGGCCTCAGCTCGCCTTTTCGGCGATCGGCGACAGCGGCGCGTTCATCGGGGCGGTTGGCGCGGTGGGTTGCGGAGTGCTGACTTGGACCTACCAGACCGGCAGCGCGCGTCTCGGAGTGGTCGATTTGTTCGCGTGCGAAATCGCAACCTTGTGCCGGGTCGCCGCAGTCATCGACATGGTGCCGCGCTACACCTCGCTGTTCCGCGACGGCCCGCGGGCGGTGTCGCGCCACGAGATCGACGGCGAGATGCCGGCTGACAGCAGCCATTTCAACTCGGAAGAGAGCTATTTCCCGGTATTCGAATCGTCGGTGCGGGATCTGCAGCAGCTTGAAGCCGATGTCGTCGATAATGTCACTGCCTTCTACACCTACATGAAGGTGCTGCGGGACGGGCTCAGGAAGCTGGCCACGATCCCTCCGCCAGATGGAAAATCGACCGATGATCCTTGGCACCGCGCCGTTTGCGGGGTGGTTTACATGCAGTTTCTCGGATTGGAGAGCGCTCGCAAGGCGATCGCCGACCTGGTCGAGTTCGAGCCGACCAAGGCAGAAAATACTTTGACTATCCTGTTGAGCGAGTTGGCGGCATATCGCTTTTTGCGCGAACAATTCCATGGCGAGCTGAAGCAGCGCCTGCTGGCGGCCCGGGAGGAGAGTTACCGCCGCGAGCTTCCGTCTCTGTACCGGACCGTCGCAAGCGGGACCGGCCCGCAATGGATCAGAGCAAAGCATATTGCTGTCGAGGTTATGGATTGCTGTTCCGAGCTGTTTGCGGCGGATGCGCAGCCGGCAGTGCGGGAGCCGGAATTGGCGTGACGCCATGTGTCGCGCAGCCAAGTCCACTTACCGCCGCTTATCGCTGCGCAAATCCGCCTAGCTTCCCGGCAGCAGCGGCAGGGTATGCAGCAGCGCCAGCCAGAATACGGCAAAGCCGAGCGAAACGACGGTAATCGGCACCCCGGCGCGCGCGTGCTCGGCGAAGGTCAGCCGCACGCCCATGCGTTCGGCCCGCTCCGTGATCAGCACGTTGGTCAGGCTGCCGGTCAACATGAGGTTGCCGGCGAGGCTCAACAACAGCGCCAGCGCATAGAGCGTGCCCGGTGATGCGGTCGGCCATAATTGCAGCAGCAGCATCGAGGCACCGACCCCGCCGATCGCATTGCTGGCGACGACGCTGAATGGGGTCAAGAGCGCCAGATTGTCGGGCAGCAGGCGATGCCCGGTCAGGAACCCGAGCAGCGGCCCGGCGATCCCGGCCTGGTTCAGCGCACCGGTGATCGCAAACAGACACGACACCAGCAAGAGCAGCGGCCAATCGACGGCGGCGATCATCCTCCGGCTGGTGATCTTGCGGTTGGCGAGGAGCAATGCCGCGATGATCAGCGCACCGATCTCGCGCGGCAACGGCGTCGCGAACAGCACCAGCAACGCCACCACGGCCACAAACCCCTTCAATGTCTGATTGCGATCGAACGGGCGGGTCGGCAGCGGCGGCGGCACAATCTCGACGGACGGGCCCGGCACGATCTGCCGGTGCCATTGCAGCCAGACGACGGCGAACACGACGCCGAGGGCAAACAGTGCCGGGACCGCGCAGATCGCAAAAAAGGCATAGAAATCGAGCCGGCCGAGCGAGCCGATCAGGATGTTCTGCGGATTGCCGATCAGCGTCGCCGCCGAGCCGGCATTGGTCGCCGCCGCGAGCGCTATGACGAGCGGGCGCGGATCGAGGCCGCGTGAGCGGGCGCCGGCAATCAAGAGGGGTGCGATCGCGATGATCACGATATCGCTCGCCAGCACTGCCGACAGCACCCCCGCGACGGTGACGGTTAATCCCAGCAAGGCCGCGATCCCGCGCGGCGTGTCGGTGATCGTTCGCGCGCACAGATCGACAAAGCCCGACTGCGCGAACTGCGCCGAAATGATCATCATCGCGAACAAAAACGCGATCGTCGGCATGTCGATGGCGCTACCGAAATCGTCGAGCGTCATCTGCCCGCTGGCCAGGAGGGCGATCGCCGCGAGCAACGCGATCCCGGTGCGATCGACCTGGAGCCAGGCGATTCGCCCAGCCGCCATGCCAGCATAAGTCAGCAACAGGACGAGGAGGACGATCGCGGCGTGCATCGGGAGACCGGCGACGGACCCCGCATCATAGCGGCAACCCTGGCGGCGAGCGCCAGCGCGCGGCTCGCCCGGACCGCTTTTGGTGGCTGCGTGGCTCTATGCCGCAGAAGGGTGCGCCGAGGCCCATCGAGGTCGGCCTGCCGAGGCGCCAAAGCGCCGCGAGCTGCATCGGCCGGCGGCACTGCTATATAATCGTCTCATGTCCGATCTCGGTTTCCCGCCCGAGGCGCCGGCTGCGGCGGCTCCCTATCTTGCGGCGCTCAACGAGGCGCAGCGGCGCGCGGTCGAGGCGATCGACGGCCCGGTGCTGGTGCTGGCCGGCGCCGGCACCGGCAAGACCCGGGTACTGACCGCGCGGCTCGCGCATATCCTCGCCACCAGGCGGGCGTTTCCGGCGGAATTGCTGGCCGTGACCTTTACCAACAAGGCGGCGCGCGAGATGCGCGAGCGGCTCGAAGCGATGATCGGGCGTGCGGCCGATGGGGTATGGCTCGGCACGTTTCACGCGATCGCCGCGCGCATCCTGCGCCGCCACGCCGAGGCGGTCGGCCTCAAATCAAGCTTTACGATCCTCGATACCGACGACCAGCTCCGCCTGCTGAAGCAGATCCTCGCGGCCGCGGACATCGACGAGCGGCGCTCGCCGGCGCGCGTGCTGCTCTCGGTCATCCAGCGCTGGAAGGATCGTGGCCTCGGTCCCGACAAGGTTTCGCCGGCGGATGTGGACGGCTTTGCCGACGGACGCGCGATCGAGCTCTATGCGCGCTATCAGGAGCGGCTGGCGACCGTCAACGCCGTCGATTTCGGCGATCTTCTGCTGCACAATCTGACAATCTTTTTGCAAAACCCGGAAGTCCTCGCCGAGTATCACCGTCGTTTTCGCTATCTCCTGGTCGACGAGTACCAGGACACCAATGTCGCGCAATATCTGTGGCTGCGCCTCCTGGCCCAGGCGCGGCGCAATTTGTGCTGTGTCGGCGACGACGACCAGTCGATCTACAGCTGGCGGGGTGCGGAGATCGGCAACATCCTGCGTTTTGAGAGCGATTTTTCGGGTGCCGCGGTGATCCGGCTCGAGGAAAACTACCGCTCGACCTCGCGCATCCTCGGCGCTGCGGCCGGCATGATCGCGCATAACAAGGGCCGGCTCGGCAAGACCCTGTGGACCCAGGCCGGCGATGGCGACAAGATCGTGGTGCGCGCGTTGTGGGATGGCAACGAAGAGGCGCGCTGGGTTGGTGACGAGATCGAGGCATTGCAGCGCAAGAGCCACGCGCTCGGCGAGATCGCGATCCTGGTGCGCGCCGGTTTTCAGACCCGCGAGTTCGAGGAACGATTTATCGCGCTGGCGTTGCCGTATCGGGTGATCGGCGGTCCGCGTTTCTACGAGCGCCAGGAGATCCGCGACGCGCTCGCCTATCTGCGACTCGTCAACCAGCCGGCCGACGATCTCGCCTTTGAGCGTATTCTGAACACACCGCGCCGTGGCATCGGCAGCGCCACCCTGCAGCAGCTGCACAGCCTCGCCCGCGCCGAGCGGCTGCCCCTCGTCGAGGCGGCGCGGCGGCTGATCACCGGTGACCGGCTGCGGCCGGCTGCGCGCAACGCATTATCGGGGTTTGTCCGGGCGCTCGACCGCTGGCGCGCCGAGGCCGATCGCGTCTCGCATACCGATCTCGTCCAGCTCGTGCTCGACGAGTCTTGCTACACCCAGATGTGGCAGGCCGACCATTCGCCCGACGCCGCCGGCCGGCTCGAAAATCTGAAGGAGCTGGTCGTGGCGATGGCCGAGTTCGAAAACCTCGGCGGGTTTCTCGAACATGTCAGCCTGGTGATGGATAATGCCGCCGATGCCGGTGGCGACATGGTCAATCTGATGACCCTGCACAGCGCCAAGGGGCTCGAATTCGACACCGTGTTTCTGCCGGGCTGGGAGGATGGGCTGTTCCCGAACCAGCGGGCGATGGAGGAGAACGGGCTTGCCGCCGTCGAAGAGGAGCGCCGCCTCGCCTATGTCGGGCTGACCCGCGCGCGCCATCGCGGCTATGTCTCGTTCGCCGCCAATCGCCGCATCCATGGCCAATGGCAAAGTGCGATGCGCTCGCGCTTTGTCGACGAACTCCCGGCCGAGCACATCGAGATCGTCGCCGAGCCGGGACTGCAGCCCGGTGCGGCGCGCGCTGCGGCCGATGCCGTCGGCGGCTGGGGCAGCGTGATCGATCTTCCTGCCACCAGGGAACCCGGCCGATGGGCCGAGCGCCGCCGGCCGGTGCTGATCGAAGCCGGCCCGGTGCCGCGCCGCCGTGAGGAGGTCCGCCGGGTTGGCGGCTTTTCGATCGGCGACCGGGTGTTCCACCAGAAATTCGGCTATGGCACGATTTTGACCGTCGAAGACAACAAGCTGGCGATCCGCTTTGAGCACGCCGGCGACAAAAAAATCATGGACGCCTATGTCGAGCACGCCTGATCCCCATCCTGCCGTAACGACGACCGACAACGGCGATCCGCCGCGCGGTAAGTGCCCGATACGGCTATCCCTTGGCGTCGGAGCCACGCATCGCACGGTCGTTTGGCGGTAAGATCGCGTCGGTCATCGGCAGCGGAGAGCATTATGCCCGCAGAATGGATCAGCATTACCGCCGGCGGGGACAGCCAGCGCGGGTATCTCGCCATTCCCGAAGAGGGGCACGGGCCGGGGCTGGTGCTGCTGGACGACAGCTTGCGCCGGGAAGTGGCGGGTCTTTACGCCGAAGAGGGCTATGCGGTGCTGCACCCCGCAAGCCTCGACCCCGCACACCTCGACAGCAATGCCGCGGCTGTCGTGGCGACGCTGCGGGCGCGTCGCGAATGCACCGGCAAGCTCGGTGTGCTCGGCTTTGGCCGCAGCGGGAGGATCGCCTGCCGCATCGCCGCCGAGGGCGGGGCCGATGCCGCAATCCTCTATGGTGGCGACGCGATCGCCGAGGCGGCTGGCCTCGCACCGCGTATCGTCTGCCCGCTCGTGTTGCATGTCGCCGAAGCCGACCCGGCCGCGCGGCCTGCGGCAATCGACCGGGTCAGGGTCGCCTTTGCCGGGCGTCCCGAGACCGCCATCCATGTCTATCCCGGCGCGGTGCCCGGGTTTGCGCAAAAGGGCGGGGCGCATTATGACCGGGCGGCGGCCGGGCTCGCCCATTCGCGTTCGATCGCGCTCTTACGCCGGGCGATCGGGCCGCATTACGATCTCGAAGCATTGTGGGAGGCGCATATCCGCTACGAGTTCGTGACCCGCGACGTTGCCGCAACAATGGCGACGATGGTGGCCGACCCCTACGTCAACCACATCCCGGTCATGACCGGCGGGGTCGGGGCAAAGGACCTCGCCCGTTTCTACGCCAATCATTTCATCCCGAAATGCCCAAAGGACATCAAGATGGTGCCGATCTCGCGCACGGTCGGCGCCGACCGCGTCGTCGATGAGATGCTGACTTCGTTCACCCACGATGTCGAGATCGACTGGATGCTACCGGGCGTGCCGCCGACCGGCCGGCATGTCGAGGTGGCGATCGTCGCGATCGTCGGGTTTCGCGGCGGCAGGCTCTATCACGAGCACATTTATTGGGACCAGGCGAGTGTCCTGGCGCAGATCGGCCTGATCGACCCCGAGGGGCTGCCGGTCGCCGGGGCCGAAGCCGCGCACAAGCTCGCCGACGAAACCCGCCCCTCGAACACCCTGATGCGGCGCTGGGCCGACAGCGCACCGACGAATGGCTGAGCCCGCCTAAAGAATTCAACTGATCTTGAGAGCGCAAAGTGCAATGCGTACGTGATACCATGACGAGCACGGACGTTCTCCGCTTGCTCCTCGCTCAGGGGTGGTATGAGGTTGCCCGGAAGGGGAGCCACGTTCAGCTTGAACATCCGGCCCGCTCCGGACGCGTAACAGTGCCCGACCTGAGAAAGGACTTGCCGCTTGGCACCCGTTAAAAGCATCGAGCGCCGGGCAGGCATCCAAATCGCCAGCAGGAATTGAGGTATGGCCAACTATATCGGGCTGATCAGAAAAGATTACGACAGCGATTTCGGGGTTGATTTCCCGGATTTTCCCGGTTGCATCAGTGCCGGCGCGACGCTCGAGGAAGCGCGGAGGATGGCGGAGGAAGCGCTGGAACTGCATGTGCGCGGCATGGCCGAGGACGGGGATGCATTGCCGGCTCCCTCCTCCCTCAATACGATCATGGCTGACCCCGACAGTAGGAATGCAGCAGCTTTTCTTGCCACTGTCCCCGGTACCGTCGAGCGCAGCGTGCGCGTCAACATAACCTTGCCCGAGCCGCTGCTCAGACGCATCGACGCACACACGCGAAACCGCTCGGCCTTTCTCGCTCGCGCCGCAGAGAAGGCGCTTTCGGAAGGCTGAGCCGCCGCCGCCCGCAGGGAACCCGGCCCGCAGAGCGGCGTTAGGCACCCGAAATCGTCATCGCTGAGCGCAGGGGTCCGCTGTTTGCGTGTTCTGTCAGAAAAGGGAGATCGTGAGATGGCAGCCAATCTCGATAATTATCTTGATCTCGTGCAGCAGAAAAAGGCGTTTGCCAATCTCGCCACGGTCATGGCGGACGGCACCCCGCAGGTGACTCCGGTCTGGCTCGACTATGCCGGCGGCAAGGTGCGGGTCAACACCGCCAAGGGGCGGGTCAAGGCGCGCGTTCTGAAGCCCGGGGCCGCAGTCGCGCTGGCGATCAGCGACCCTGACAACCCCTATCGCTATGTGCAGATCCGCGGCCGCGTCGCGAGCGCCAGCGAAACCGGCGCCGACGCGCATATCGACGCGCTCGCCAAGAAATATCTGGGCAAGGACAAATATCCGTTCCGCCAGCCGGGTGAAGTGCGCATTATGTACGAAATCGAGCCGGTCTCGGTCTCTGGCATGGGTTGAGGCACTCGAAAGGGGACGCGGTTATGATCGGATGGCGGGCGCGGCTCGGTTTTCTGCTGCCGCCGGGCAACCCGACCGTCGAGCCCGAGATGATGGCGCTGGCGCCGCCTGGGGTGTCGCTGCATTTCAACCGCATGATCGCGCGCGGCCGGCTTGGCGCGCCCGGCGGACAGAGCGAACGCAACCGCATGATGGTCGAGAATATCGACGCCACCGTCGAGATTCTGGCGCTGGTCAACCCCGATGTGATCGTCTTGGCGCATACCGCGACGAGCTACTACCTCGGCCGCGAGGGTGAAGCGGAACTCGTCGCTCGCCTCGAAAAATCGACCGGTACGCGGGTGCTGACCGCTTTCGGCTCGGTGCTGCGCGCGCTCGAACGGCTCGGGGTGCGAAAGTTGGCGCTGGGTGCGCCCTATTCACGCGAAACAACCTTGCAAGGAAAGGCGCATCTCGAAGCGCACGGCCTGCAGGTGGTCAAGTTTGATAATTTGAAAGGATGTCACCAACATCTACGACGAAACCGCGGAGCGCGCCTATGGTCTCGCGCGGCGGGTCGATTGCGCCGCGGCCGAGGCGGTGTTTCTGAGCGGCACCGGGATGCCGACCTTGCCCGTCCTCGAAGCGCTCGAGCAGGATCTGGACAAGCCGGTCATCTCAAGCAATTGCGCGATGATGTGGCACGCGCTGCGCACCGCCGGAGTGCGCCAGCCGATCCCCGGCTACGGCCGGCTGCTGACGATGGACTGAGCGAACAGCGATAAACCGAATGATGGGCTGAGCGAACAGCGATTGATGCCGGCCGCGCGATTTCCCACCTGAAGATGGCGCGCGAACCACTGATCTCGTCCGCGTCTCGCGATCGAGGGTGGAGGGCTCACATGGTCGGCAAAATAATTGCGACAACCATCCTTGCGCTCTTGGCAATTTATGCATTTTGGGACGGTGCGCTCGGCGTCGGCGGCGTCAACCCGTTTGGGATTTTTTTCTTATTGTTGGCGGTTTTGAACTGGTTTGCCTGGAGAACCATAGGCGAGGGCTTTTCCGACGCGCTCTCCGGCGGGGACGGGGTGCGCCGGTCGCTGATCATCCGGTTTGGCCCAGTCTTCACCAAGGAAATAATGAAAATACCCGACACCGCAATTCCGGACAGGCCAAACAGGGATGAGACGAGACCCTGATCTTGCTATTTACCAGTCCGGAAAATGCAGGCGGAACCAATTTTAACATTTGTACCATTGCTGCCCCGTTTTCGTCATCTCGGCGCAGGCCGGGACCCGTATCAGCCATGGGCGCCGGCCTTCGCCGGTGTGGGCAGGGGTATGCATCTGCTTATCAGCATCGTTCCAACACCTGACCGGATGCCCTGTTTTATTGACCTCATTCACCGCACCTCGCCATGCGGCAAGGGATTTTGCAGCATCTCGCGGATCCGCCCCTTCATTTCGCGCTGGTCGAAGCTGCGCAGCAGATTGATCCGGTTGCGGCTCGGGTCGCCGCCGTGCCAGTATTCGTAAATCTCCTGGCGCAGCCCGAATGACGAGGCGGCGAGGTCGTGCGCGAGCCGGAACAGCCGCGACTTGTATTCGACATCGACATCCTTGCCGCGCATGTAACGGTCGAGATAGGGGCGGAGCTCGGGACTGGCGAGATCATGCTCGCTCGGCTGCATGATGATGCCCGAGGCGCAGATCTCGCGCAGCAACTCGACCATGCGGCCGGAAACCTGGGTGAACCAGATATGCAATGCGCGCGACGGCCCGAGCGTCCACTGCCCCGACGGCGTCGGGCCGGCCTCGTGCTCGACCCCTTCCATCGCGTGGCGCCAGACCGTGCAATAGGTCGCCATTTCGCCGAGCTTTGACGCGACGTCGCGGAAATCGCTGACGCCGATCGCCTCGGCGACCATCGTCGCGACCGCGGTCAAGAGGCGCATGCGCACTTCGACCCGGCACAGATTGGACCAGCCGAGAAAATTGAACCCGACGCTCGAACCGTCGGCGCCAAGAATACGCACCATCGGTGCGGGGTCGTAGAGCATGAAGAGCCGGTCCCACGGCACCAGCACATGGTCGAAGAACAGCATGCAATCCTGCTCGTCGAGCATCTGGAGCGGGTGCCCCCAGGAGCCGAACCAGCGCGACACCGGCTCGCGCGCGAGAATTTTGAGCCCCGGCGCACTGGTTGGGATCGCAAAGGCCAGCACGCATTTCGGGTTGTTGCGCCGGGCAAAGGTCGCCGACAGCGAGACGTAGCATTCGTGGCTGTGCGGTGCGGCGGTCGACAATTGCTTGCCGCCACTGACGATAACACCCTCGCTGGTCTCCTCGACCACATGGAGCACCACCTCCAGGTCTTCGCTGACAGCACGCTGCTCGTTCTGCGGCTGGGTGCTGCGATCGACCTGCGGGTCGACGAGCGCATGGGTCAGGAACAGGTCGCGGCTTTTGCAATATTTGTAATAGCTTTCCAGGTTCTCGCCAAAATCGCATTTCGGATGCTTGACCGCGCTGAACTGGTCCTTGAGATGCAGTGCGGAGATTATGTACGGAGCGAGGATGTCGGGACTGCGGCCGAGCTGGCCCCAGCTGAGCTCGTTCCACAATTCGCTGTTGCGCCGCTTGCGCTTCAGATCCTCGGCCGAACGCGGCAACAGCCAGCTGACGCTGATCCGCCGCCCGCTGTCCGGGTCGAGGCAGGTCATGCTGTCGCGGTAGTGCGCGCTGTTCTGCAGATCGTAGATACGGGCGAGCTCGGCGACCATATCCTTGAACGCCGGATGGGTCGTCACGTCGGCGACCCGCGCACCGTCGATCCACACCTCGCGCCCGTCCTTGAGGCTGTCGATATAGCGCCGGCCGGTCATCGGGCCCGACGCCAAGGCGGCGGCCGTCGCGGTCTTCTGCACGGGTGCTGCCGTCATCGCGACCACCCTCCTCATCCGGCCATCAACAGCGGCGCCAGCACCTCGGGGTCGGTCAGCATCGGATAATGGCCGGTGTCGATTTCGAGATATTTGCCGGCGAGCTTGTCGGCGGTGCGGCGCTGATGCGCCTCGCCCGGGTTGGCGGCGCGGCGGCAGCGGATCACCGTTGTCCCGGGCCAGGATTGGCTCCAGAAGCTCTTCAACGACGCCGGCTCTTCCATCGCGGCGATCGGATGCGGCGTGTAGCGGGCGAGCGCAAACGCCCGCAGCTCGGGCGTGAGATCGGCAAAGCTGCGGTTTTCCGCATCCTCGCGCGATGGCCCGACCGCGAGCGCGGTGGTGACCCGCGGGGTCGGCCGATTGACGATCTGCGCGATCCGTTCGCCATCGAAGAGCGCCAATGCGTCCACAAAGACGAGCCGCCCGATCCGCTCGCGCGCCAGCTCCGCCACCCGGCACAGCACCATGCCGCCCGAGCTGGTGCCGGTCAGCACCACGTCGTGCAGATCCTCATAAAACATCAGATCGGCAATCTCCGCCGCCTGTGTATCGACATTGATCCCGGGCCGCAGCTGGTGGCGGCGCTCGCCGCAGCCGTCGAGCGAGGGGGCATAGACGAGATGTCCGGCGGCCCGCAGCCGCGCCGCTGTCGGCCGCCAGATCCAGCCGCCCTGATACGCGCCATGGAGCTGCACATAGGTCGCCATCGTCTCGCACTCCTTGTTATTGTCCTCGTCCCTCGGCCCGCGAGCCCGCACCCCTTGCCCGCACCGGAGGCAACGGGCTCCAGGGGCGCCGCCGGCACGGGGTCTCCCAATCGCAGCGGTTGCCCAATGCCCAGCCCCTAGCCGCGTTCAGCCGGGCTTGACCCAGGGTGGCGGCGAGGCGCGGTCGGGAGGCCCAACCGTAACCGGCACCGGTCTGGGTTTTGATGCGCCGGCAGCACCATTGCCGAGCGGCCTGATCGTGGCGCCGTCGAGCTCGACATTGATTTCCAGCAGCGAGGTCTCGCCCGCCCGCGCGACATTGACGCGCAGCAGGTCATCGCGGATCTCGACATAGCGCCCGACCACCTCGAGCAGCTCCTTTTGCAAGGCCGGCAGGAAGTCCGGCGCGTCGCGGCTCGCCCGCTCGTGGGCGAGCACGATCTTCAATCGGTCGCGGGCGATCAGCGCGGTGTTCCGGCGCTCCGGAAACAGGAAATCGAGGAGCCGCATCAGGCCCTGCCAAACAGGCTGCGAAAAAAGCTGCGCCGCTCGGTCTTCAGAAAGCGCATTTCGCGCTCCTCGCCGAGGAGCCGGCCGACAGCATCGAGATAGGCCTGCCCGGCCGGGCTGTCGCCGTCAAACACCACCGGCGTCCCGGTATTGGAGGCGCGCAGCACCGATTCCGATTCGGGGATCACGCCGAGCATCGGGATCGACAGGATTTCCTTGACGTCGTCGATCGCCAGCATCTCGCCGCGCTCGACCCGCTCGGCCGAATAGCGGGTCAACAGGAGGTGGACCGCGACCGGTTCCAAATTGTGCTCGGCGCGGCGCGATTTCGAAGCGAGGATGCCGATGATGCGGTCGCTGTCGCGCACCGAGGACACTTCGGGATTGGTTACGATGATCGCCACGTCGGCAAAATATAGCGCGGTGATCGCGCCATGCTCGATCCCGGCGGGGCTGTCGCAGACGATATAGTCGAAGGTCGCCCTTAGCTCATCGAGCACCCGCTCGACCCCGTCGCGCTTTAGCGCATCCTTGTCGCGGGTCTGCGAGGTCGGGAACACATAGAGGCTGTCGTTGCGCTTATCCTTGATCAGCGCCTGGTTGAGCTTGGCGTCGCCATTGATGACGTTGATGAAATCAAAGACGACGCGGCGCTCGCAGCCCATGATCAGATCGAGATTGCGCAGCCCGACGTCAAAATCGATGACGACCGTGCGATGGCCGCGCAACGCGAGCCCGGCGGCGACCGCGGCGGCGCTGGTGGTCTTGCCGACGCCGCCCTTGCCGGAAGTCAGCACAATGACTTTTGCTGCCAAACAGCCCTCCCCTTTCCCCCGCCGGGCAGTCCTCGGCCTCCGCGCCGGCGCCGCACCCGTCGCGGCGGGCCGCGGTGATGGGCCGCCTACCGGATCGCCGCCGCAGCCCGATGCCTCGGACCGGACGAACCATCCGCCGCATCTGAGCGTCAATTCCGGGTGATGGTCAACCGGTCATCGACGAGCGCGATCTGCACCCGCAAACCCCTCTCCGCGGCTGGCATTTGCTCGCTGACAAGATAATGCCCGGCGATGCTGACCAGCTCCGCCTCGAGCCGGTCGCAAAAGATTCGCGCCTCGGCATCGCCACCGGCACCGGCCAGCGCCCGCCCGCGCAGCGCGGCATACACATGGATGTTGCCATCGGCGATGATCTCGGCACCGGGACTGACCGCAGCGGTGACGACGAGATCGGCGCCGCGCGCGTAGATCTGGGTCCCCGACCGCACCGGCTGAGTGACGAGCCGGGTCCTGGCGGCCGCGGGCGTGTCGGCTGGCTGCGGCGCCGGAGTTGGCGCGTCCGTGCCGGCGCTCGGCCGCGGCTGCGATTGAAGCGGTGGCTCCGGCTCGGGCGGCGGGCGGCGGCGCTGCGACTGGGTCGAATTCGGAGCAAAGCTGGCGAGCCCCGCCGCGGCCGCAGCTTCGACCTGCGCCGGCAGCGCGTTCTGGATGCCGACCAGCGTCAGGGTGTGACGGCGCAGGATTTCTCTGGCGTCGGCGAGTCCGGCGGCGTCGATGAATTCCCCGGCATTGCGCAGGTCGAGCACAACCGGCGCGTTGAGAAAAAACCGCGGGCTGCGGGCGATCTGCTCGGCCAATTCCCGCTCGAAATCGGCGTCGCGCAGCAATTCGGCACGGACCACCATGACGGTGAATACCGCACCCTGCACGAGATTGCCCGTCATCCGCGATCCGATGCCGCCTGCCTAACGTCGTCCGGCTGGGTTATCCCCAAATCACCGGCTCCGCAACGATTTTGCCAGACGCCTCGACAATGGCACAGGGGTGACCGTGCAGAGCCGATGGCGCTGCACGACCGGGCTAGGCGAGGAGCTGCGTGATCAGCCCATTATCAACGGCGCCGGTTTCCGCCGCGCCGATCGACTGTTGAAAGCGCCGTATCGCTGCCACGGTGCTGGGACCTACCACCCCATCCACCGCCAAATGACCAAACCCTTTGTAGCCGAGATAGATTTGCGCTGCTCGCACCTGAAGATCCGGCAGCGCTCCATCAGCGTATCGCTGATGAAAATGGTGCAATTTCTCGTCGTAATTTTTCTCGGCATAATTCGGGCCATTGTAGCGGCGTGCGAACCCGGCCCAATCATGATTGGCGAGCGGCTCGGTCATGTCATGCGCCAGCATGAATTTCGCCACGGCCAGCAGCTGTCCGTCCTCTGAGCCAACCATTGCCGCGACCATGTCCTCGACTTTGTCAAAGCCAGCCGGCTTGAAGTTCTCTCCCATGATCTGGCCCATCCCCCAGGATGCGCTCTGCAGCGCGGCGTCGGAGGCCAGTCGCATCGCGGCGGCGAGCCGGTCGTATTGGTGGGCGCCGCCGAGACCGTAGCCGCCGGCGGTTGGCTGGCTGATGTCGGGGTCAATGTTGTCGAACCGGCCCTCGGTGAAATGATGAAAAAGATGCCGCTCGAACAGCAGCTTTGGCCGTCGGTCCGGCATAAAGCCGCAGCCCGACGTTTCGACCGAAAGTACCGACCAGATCTCGGGCAGGCCGAGCTTGGCGGTTTGCGCCGCCTCTTCGAGCCCGCCGGTCGACAAGGCCGTTCCCTTGCCCGCAAACTGAGACATGATCCTCTCCCTCTGCCAATGTCGGTCGGGCGAGTCCGTGGGCGGCATGCCGCCAAAGATAGCCGTTCGCCCCCACCAAGGAGCTTAACCCTTAATCGATTGGACCGCGTGAACCTCCTCACGTCGGATTGAAAAAGTGATGTCGTCCGGCTTACGGCCAAGCCACCCCGCGTTCAAACTGGTTAATCGCCGGCTGGGCATGGCGAAGGGCATAACATGCCGTCCGATAATGCGGTTGAGCGCAGCGTAATCGCCCCGGCACCGCCAATCCATCATCCGCTGCCTGCAGCAGGGCCGACGCACGCTGGGGTTGTCGGCAGGCGGTCCATCGTGCCTGCCGAGCTTGTCGCCGGGGGCGGGCTCGGCCTGCTGGTCGGGTTCCTGCTCGGTCTGTCGGTCGCGCAGGTCGTCGGTGGCGTCATCGCGGCACTGGCAGCGCTGCTGGGCGGGTTCCTCGGCCTGTCCGGCGCACCGACGGGGGACCGCGCCTGGCGGATCGGCGCCTTTGGCTTGCTGTGCGCGATCGGCGTGGCGCTTGGCCTCGCGGTGCGTGCCGGCAATCTGCTATCGCCCAGTGTCTCGGGCGATGTCGGCGCGTGGACCGCGGCGGGCTATCCCGCGCCCGAAGCGCGCTCCTACGTCGCCTATCAGCGGCTCGGGGTCAAGCCGGCGACGATGACCTTGACCGCGCCGCCGGCGCCCACCGCCCGATCGAGCGCCTTGTTTGCCGGGACCAGCTCGGTCTGTAGCGAGCTCGAGGGAATGTCCGTTTCGGCGCAGCTCGACATCCTGCGCCGGCACGGCGGCGTCTGGGCCGGGCTCGCCGCGGCCACGACGGCCGCCACCAATCCCGAGCCAACGCTCGCCGCCGGGATCAAAGCGATATGCGGCTGATCCTGGCGATACTTGCGCTGCTGCCGCTGGCGACCGCGGCGTGGGCCGGCGGCCCGGATGACGGCCCGGACGGCGCGACGCTGGTGCAGGCGGCGAAGTCGATCGTTCAGGTGATCTCGTCGGATTGCACCGGTGAGGATGGAGATCGCGCCGGATCGGGCTTCGCGCTCGGCAAGGATGGCCTGTTTGTCACCGATCTGCACGTCGTAGCCGGCTGCACCGACTACGAGCTCAAATATCAAGGCGGCGACCAAGGTGGCCAAGAATACCGGGCCACCCTCGTCCATGTGCTGGTGTCGCGCGACCTGGCGCTGTTGAAAGTCAACCCGCCGCCCGATATTCCCGGGCTGGGGCTCGCCAGCACCGCGGCGCAAGTCAGCGAAAAGCTTCAGGTGATCGGCTATCCGCTTGGTCTGGGCAGGTTCACCAACCAGGCATTGGACGTAACCCTGGCGGCGGCCGAGAAACATCCCGAACTGGGATTCTCTCTCGACGACCCATCGCGCAAGGAGCTGCTCGCGAAGGGGTATCCGGCGCTCGATACCGATGTGGTGCAGGTGGACGGCAATCTGGAGCCCGGAGATTCCGGCGCGCCGCTGATCGATTGGCAGGGCCGGGTCGCCGCGATCGGCGATGGCGGGCTGCAACGTGGCACGGTCGGCCTCGGCTGGGCGACGCAACCCGTCTATGTCGGCCAGTTGTTGGCGTCGAACGAAACGCTGAACACGGTCACATCGCTCGGCGTCGCCTCCGTCGATTTCGCCGAGACGGTGCCAAAAACCCGCGCCGAGGAGGCCGTCGGTACGGTGCAGTGTGGTGCGCTGAGCCTGGTACGCAACCGCGACGTCCGTGCCGGTGAGCTGATCAAGACCACGGACGACCCGGTCAAATTGCGCAAGCTCGTCCAGTCGCTGATCGGCGTCCCGGTTCAGCAGTACGATAATGACAAATTTACAATCTGGACCGAGCCCAAATCCGGGGCCGGGATCGCGCTGCCCAAGGGGCTGCACATCGAAGCGGGCGCCGATGGCTGCACGGTTCACACCGACACGCCCGATATCGACTACCTGATCGCTCTGGCGCCACTGTATTTCAACCCAGCCAGCCCGGAATGGGCAATCGAGGCCAACCGCGACCATTGGCTGGCTTATCACCGCGCCGTCGCCGCGCTGAATATTCGTCAGATCAGCAGCGAGAGAAAATATTCGGTGGCGAGACGGTTCGAGAATGGCGGCGTCATCGTCCGCCGCATGGCAACCGGCATCAGCAAAGAGCAAAAGCCACTTCGGATCTTCACCAACGATTTGACCGGCCGCGGCGCGTTTGTATCGGTCGCCGTGCTCGATCGCGACGCCAAATCCGATCCCGGCCAGATGACGCCGGCGGAAAAGGACGCGTGGGCACAGGGTTTGCTCGCAGTCAACCCGACAGCGCTGCCGCCGCTGGATGAAGCAAAGCTGGCTTCGTCGCAGGAGCCGCCGGCGGGGAAACCGACGTCGTCGCCGCCGCCCGTGGAAACCGCGTCTGCCGGGCAAGCTTCGGCCACCGGCTCCGGCGAAACCTCGGACATGGTTTGGCCTGGCGAGCGCAATTATCACAGGGTGCGCTGCGGCGACGCCGGGCTGATCCCGCTGTCGCAACCGCGCACTCTCGCCGATCTCGCCGGCGCCGCCAATCTCGACGCGGTGCTCCAACCGATAGCCGGTGTTGCTTCGAGCGCGATCACAAAGACCTGTTCGATGTCTGGGTGCAGCCGCTGAAGGGTGCTGTCGTGCCATTGCCGCACGGTGTCACGCTGACGGCGGACCAGCAGGTCTGTCGCGCCGCATCACCCTCCGCCTCGATCAGCTTCGCGCTCCGGATCGTCTCGGCCGGCACGCCGCGCAAAGCGGCAGCAGCGACCCAGGCCTTTGTTCGCGATCTGGTGCAGACGGCCTCGGCGCGCTTCCATCCCGATCCCGCAGCTCATATTCAAGCGAGCGTCGAGCCGCATGGCCTGGTTCGGGGGCGCCTGCTGATCGGAACCCGCCCGGACGGCCGCCGTGCCCTGATCTATTATGTCAGCTTGCGGCGCGACCAGATACTCACCCTGTTCGCCATGACCGATGCGAATGCCACAGCCGCCGCGGGTCTGGCGCCCGCCGACCGCGCGGCACTGGCGCAAGCGCTCGCCGCGGTTCGCTTGGCGACCCTGCTGCCGCCAACCGGCTTTCTCACTGCAGCGGAGAAATAGCCCGGACTATCCGGCGCAGGTTCGACATTCAGGCGACCGGCTCAGATGTCGTGGACATCGACGATGCCGGGCAGCGATTTGACCGCGGCGCGGAATTTCGGGCTGACCTTGAACCCGCCGGGAATGGCGATCTCGACCTCCCGCTCGGGCAGATCGAGGATGAGCGAGATGCGGCCGCGGCCACCGGCTTCGCGCCCGATCACGGTCTTCAAGTGGGCGAGCGCGCGAGGCTCGCCGAGAAACACCCGCAACCCGGCCGCGGCATGGGCGACAACATCGTCGAGCGGCTCGAGCTTTTGCGCGGTGAGACGCAGGCTGTCCTCCTCGCTGCGGACATCGACGGTGACCGCCAGCGGCTCGCCGGTATCGAGCAAGGGCCGCGCTTCGCGCAGCATGTCGGCGAACACGGTCAGCTCGAAGACCCCGCTCGGGTCCGACATCTGGACAAAGGCAAAACGGTTGCCGCGCGCCGAGGTGCGCTCCTTGCGGCCGACGACGATGCCGGCGAGGCGGAACCGCGTCGACGCGTTCGCTGCGAGCGCCGCGGGCAGATCAGCCGAGCGCAGGATGCCGGCGCGTTCGAGGCTCCGGCCATAGGCGTCGAGCGGGTGGCTCGATAGGTAAAAGCCGATCGCCGCAAATTCGTGCTGGAGCTTGTCCGCCGCCGGCCAGTCATCGATCAGCGGCAGCGAAGGACGATCGCTGAGACCGCGCCCAAACAGGCTGCCCTGGCCATCCTGCCGTTCGGCGGCGCTGCGGCTCGCCTCGCGCAGCAACAGGTCGGCCGCGGCAAAGGTCTGCGCCCGGTTCGGGTTCAGGCATTCGAGAGCACCGGCTTTGGCGAGGCTCTCGAACTGCGCGCGATTGAAGGTCTTGGCATCGAGCCGCCGGGCGAGGTCGAACAGATCCTTGAACCGGCCGTGCGTGTCGCGCTCGCGCACCAATTCAATCATCGCCTGCTGGCCAACCCCCTTGATCGCAGCCAGCGCATAGCGGATCGCCGGCTTGCCGCTTCTTGCCTCATCCTCGACCGCGAAGCCGGGCTGCGAGCGGTTGCTGTCGGGCGGCAGGAGCCGGATACCAAGCCGGCTCAACTCCTGGCGAAAGATGTTGAGCTTGTCGGTATTGCCGAGGTCGAGCGTCATCAGCGCGGCCATGAACTCGACCGGGTGGTTGGCCTTGAGCCAGGCGGTCTGATAAGTCAGCAGGGCATAGGCGGCGGCATGCGACTTGTTAAAGCCGTAGCCGGCGAATTTCGCCATCTGGTCGAAGATCAACTCGGCCCGGCGCGGCTCGACGCCGCGCCCGATCGCGCCCTCGACAAACGTTTTGCGCTGCGCGTCCATCTCGGACTGGATCTTCTTGCCCATCGCGCGGCGCAGCAGGTCGGCGCTGCCGAGCGTGTAGCCCGACAGCACCTGCGCGATCCGCATGACCTGCTCCTGATAGACCATGACCCCATAGGTCTCCCTCAGGATCCCCTCGATCGACGGGTGCAGGTAGTCGGCCTCCTCTTCGCCGTGGCGGACCGCGATATAGCGCGGGATGTTCTCCATCGGGCCAGGGCGATAGAGCGCGTCCACGGCGATGATGTCCTCGAAGCGGTCGGGACGCAGCTTGCGCAGCACGTCGCGCACGCCCTGGCCTTCGACCTGGAACACGCCGACGGTATCGCCGCGGCTCAACAGCTCGAAGGTGGCGCGATCGTCGAGCGGCAAATCAGCGAGATCGAGCACGATCCCGCGAGCCTTCAGCAATTCGAGGCAGCGCGCCAGCACGGTCAGGGTCTTGAGGCCGAGAAAGTCGAATTTGACCAGCCCCGCCAGCTCGACCCATTTCATGTTGAACTGGGTGACCGGCATGTCGGAGCGCGGGTCGCGGTAGAGCGGCACCAATTCGGCCAAGGGCCGGTCGCCGATCACCACCCCGGCGGCGTGGGTCGAGGCGTGGCGGTAAAGGCCTTCGAGCTTTAGCGCGATCTCGATCAGCCGGGCCACGGTCTCGTCGCTGTCGCGCAGCTGCTGCAAGGCCGGCTCACCGGCGATCGCTTGTTGCAAGGTGACCGGATGGGCCGGGTTGTTGGGCACGAGCTTGCACAGCCGATCGACCTGGCCATATGGCATCGCCAGCACCCGGCCGACATCGCGCAATACCGCGCGGGCCTGCAATTTGCCAAAGGTGATGATCTGCGCGACGCGGTCGGGGCCATATTTGTGCTGGACGTAGCGGATCACCTCGTCGCGCCGGTCCTGGCAGAAATCGACGTCGAAATCGGGCATCGACACCCGCTCGGGATTGAGAAACCGCTCGAACAAGAGGCCGAAGCGCAGCGGGTCGAGATCGGTGATCGTCAACGCCCAGGCGACCACCGACCCGGCGCCCGAGCCACGCCCTGGCCCGACCGGGATGCCCTGGCGCTTGGCCCATTGGATAAAGTCGGCGACGATCAGGAAATAGCCGGCAAACCCGGTCCTCACGATCATGTCGAGCTCGAAACCGAGCCGCTCGCGGTAGGGCCCGGCCTGTTCATCGCGGAGGCCGAGCCGGCCGAGCCGGGCGTCGAGACCGGCCTGCGCCGCGCGGCGCAGCGCCGTTTCCTCGCTGTCTCCCGCCGCGGTCGGAAAGGCCGGCAGGATCGGCTGGTGCGGCTGCGGAATAAAGGCGCAGCGCCGGGCGATGACGAGGGTGTTGTCGCACGCTTCGGGCAGATCGGCGAACAGCTTGCGCATCTCCGCCGCGGACCGGAAGTAATGAAACGGGGTCAGCCGGTTGCGCTCGGTGTCGGCAACCACCGCACCCTGCGCGATGCACATCAGCGCATCGTGTGCCTCGTAGAAGCTGCGATCGGAGAAATAGGCGTCGTTGGTGGCGACGAGCGGCAGATCGTGGCGATAGGCCAATTCGACGAGACCGGGCTCGCTGCGCGCTTCTTCGGCCCGGTCGTGGCGCATCAGCTCGATATAGAGCCGCCCCGGGAACGCGGCGATCAGCGCCTCCAGCACCGCCTCAGCGGCCTCCCCTTGACCGTCGGCGAGCAGCCTGCCCACAGGCCCGCCGGGTCCACCCGTAAGGCAGATCAGCCCTTCGCTCGCGGCGGCGAGGTCGGCGAGACCGACGGCCGGCTCGGCGCCCGGCTCGCCGCCCAGATAAGAGCGGCTCGACAGCGCCAACAGGTTGCGGTAGCCGGTCTCGTTCTGCACCAGCAGCACGATCCGGTCGGGTCCGGCCGCGCGCCCGGCGGGCCCACCGCTGCGACCGGAACGATCGCGTTCGGCAAGCGCCATCTCGCAGCCGATGATCGGCTGCACTCCGGACGCGGCGCAGGCGCCGGCAAATTCGAGCGCGCCGAACAGGTTGTCGGTGTCGGTGATCGCCACCGCCGGCATGCGCTCGGCCCGGCACAGCGGCGCCACCTCCTTGACCGGGATCGCTCCGGCCGACAGGGAATAGGCGGTGTGAACCCTCAGATGGATAAAATCGGCGAGCGGCATGCCGGCACCATTGCATGCCGCGGCACCGAATTCACCGGTGCTCGCGGGCGTTCAGGGATTCCGCGCGGCGCGGCCCTCAGCTGCCGAAGCGTGCGGCGCGGGGATATCCCGGATCGGCAGAATCGCCTTCGCCGCCAGGATATCGACGCCGCGCCGCGCTACTCCGCCGCCTGCGGCTGCGGGATTGTGTCGGGCAGCATGCCCAACGCGCGCTTGTAGAGGTCGAGCAGGGTTTCCTCTTCGTCGAGGTCATCCTTATCGCGGCGTCGGATGCGGATGATCTGCCGCATGATCTTCGGATCAAAACCGGTGCCCTTGGCCTCGGCGTAGACCTCCTTGATGTCTTCGCCGAGCACCCGCTTTTCCTCTTCGAGCCGCTCGATCCGTTCGACGAGCGATCGCAGCTGCTCGCCCGCAATCCCGCCGACATCCGGCATGGTCCCCCGCTTCGCTCAGGCCGCGTCCCCCGCGGCGCGCCGACGATAGCGGCCGGCCGGAACCGGCACAAGACCGGCACAGCATTCAGCGCTCTTGGGCGGCAAAGGCGGCTTTCTGCTCGGGGCCGGCTTCCTTCTGGTATTTCTTGCGCCACTCGTCATAGGGCATGCCATAAACGATCTCGCGCGCCTGCGGGTCGGTAAGCGCGACGCTGCGCTCTTCGGCCTCCTCGCGATACCAGCGCGACAGGCAGTTGCGGCAGAACCCGGCCAGATTCATCATGTCGATATTCTGCACATCGGTGCGCTCGCGCAGATGCGCGACGAGACGGCGGAAGGCTGCGGCTTCGAGCTCGGTGCGGGTCTGGTCATCCATCGGAACCTCCTCGTCATTGCCGGTCTGCCCGGCCCGTCTTCGGTTATGTAGCGCCGGGGCGCTCCGATCGCACCCCCGATCGATAATTTCGATGATCCACGAAAATTCGTTGACATAAGAAAATGCGAATTTTATTTCGATCTTTGATGGAACATGAGAATTGGTCATGGAAGCCAGACAGGCAATTGCGGCGCTCGGCGCGCTGGCGCACGAAACCCGGCTCGCAGTCTTCCGCCTGCTGGTGCAGCGCGGGCCCGATGGGTCGTCGGCCGGGACCATCGCGCAGGCGCTCGGGCTCACGCCGTCCTCGCTGACCTTTCACCTGCAGCAGCTGATGCATGCCGGGCTGATCACCCAGCGGCGAACCGGCCGGCAGCTGATCTATGCGACCGATTTTTTTGTGATGAACGCGCTGATGGGCTACCTGACAGAAAATTGCTGCGGCGCCGGCGCCCTGTGCGCGCCGGTCTGCTGCCCAGGCTCGACCGGCACGGCAAACCCGCCCGATCGCCAATCGGCTTGATGGAGAGGATCATGGACCAGGCTGAAATCAAGGACATGGTGCGCGCCCGCTATGGCGGTATCGCCATTGCCGCCGAAGCGTCGTCGTGCTGCGCGCCGGGTGCATCGTCCTGTTGCGGACCATCGACCGACGCACCGGACAAGGCATTGCGGATGGGCTATTCCGCGACCGATCTGGCCGCCGTCCCGCAGGGCGCCAATCTCGGGCTCGGCTGCGGCAACCCGCAGGCGATCGCCGCGATCCGGCCGGGCGAAACCATTGTCGATCTCGGCAGCGGCGCCGGCTTCGACTGCTTTTTGGCGGCACGGCAGACGGGACCGCAAGGGCGCATCATCGGCATCGACATGACCCACGAGATGCTGGCGAAGGCGCGCGAAAACGCCGCGAAGCTGGGCGCCGCAAATGTCGAATTCCGCCTCGGCGAACTCGAACATCTGCCAATCGCCGACAACACTGCCGACGTCGTGATTTCGAATTGCGTGATCAATCTCGTTCCCGACAAGGCGCAGGTGTTCCGCGAGGCGTTCCGCGTATTGATGCCCGGCGGCCGGCTCGCCGTTTCGGACATCGTCAGCATCGCACCGCTGCCGGCCGATTTAGCGTCCGACCCAGCCTTGATCTGCGGCTGCGTCGCCGGCGCCGCACCTGCCGACCGGATCGAGGAATGGCTCGCCGCCGCCGGCTTTGCCGAGATCAGCGTTGCCGCCAAGCCCGACAGCCGCGAGCTGATCAAGGACTGGACGCCCGGCCGCGGTATCGAGAATTACATCGTTTCGGCCGTCATCGAAGCTCGCAAACCGCCCGCGGCGGGTTGATGACCTCCGTTTCCGACACCGTCCGGCACCCGGCTACCCCGGCGCTCGGCGCCGAGGCTGGTACGAGTGCGGTGGATTGACATTCGGGAGACCCGGCTAGACCGGGAAGACCAGCGAGGTCGGGACGATCGTCGAATCATAGATGCAGATGCGTTCGGCAAAGCGCAATCGGCCGCCATCCTCGACGACCCGGTCACGGTATTGGCCGCACAAAAACAGTTCGGACGGACGGTCGAGCATCGTCTGCAGCAGGGCAAAGCTCGCCGTCAGCCGCATGCCTTCGCCGCCCACCCCGCGCAGCCGGATGTTGCTGACGAGGTGCCTGAGCGTCCGCGGCACGTAAAGGGCGGTCTCGCGGATTGCCGTGACCCGGTCGATCAGCATGCCCCGGCTCTCGCAATAGATCAGCGCGATCGGCATCTCCTGCTCGAAATTCTCGCGCGGCGTCACCCGGTAGAGGCAATCCTCGGTAAAGAAATCGGGCCAGCGTTCGAGCTCGCCCTCGTCGAGCGCATCGGCATAAGCGCAATAGAGATCGGCGAGCCGCATGCGCAGCGCCGGCGCTGCATCGAGGCCGGGGGCGGCGATCATCGCCGGCGGCTCCGGTTCACAGCTCCATGACCCGGCGATAATATTGGTAAAGCCCGCGGATCGCGGTCTCGGTGACCATGTGCGGCTCGTCACGGACCGCGCGGCCGCCCATCTCGGCGATGCATTGGGCGCCGTCATTGCCGTCGATCCCAGCCTGCGACAACAGCATCGCCTCGCTGTCGTCGAGCGAGACGAGCCCCGCCGGTCCCATCAAATTGGCCTGGCGCAGGCGGCGCTGGCGCAGTTCCGGGGTATCGTCGGCATAGCCGAAAAACGTCCAGGCGAGATCGAACTGGCCGGCGTCGATCGGCACGATCTGCCGCATCGCCAGCGTGTTCGACTGCTGCTGCACGATCAGATTGGGCCACAGCGTCTGCAGCACCACGGTCGCAGCACCGGGAAACTCGCGCACCGGGTCCAGGAGGCGCGGGTCGTTGAGCGCGAAATTCGATTTGAACGCCCGCATCTGCCGCGTCGCGTCGTTCTCCCGCTGCTCGCCCTTGCTGCTGACCAGCACGGCATGCCGTCCGGTCGGGTCCATCTCGATCGCCGAACGCTGATCGAGCCGGAACAGCCCGAATGTCACCAGAAAGACGTGCAGCAGGCTCGCGTGGTACGGATCCTTGATGTTTTCGAACATCAGCTTCCAGTTGCTTGGAATGCGCTGGCGCAGGTAGCCGAGCACGACGAGCTCGCGGCCATCGAAGAGACGATCGAAATAGCCGAGCATCGTGTTGCCAAGATAGTCTGCAAAGGGCTCGGTCGCGTCAGAAAAGCTGGCGAAGACGACGCCGTGCCGGCAGGTCACCGCGAGCCGTTGCAGCCCGTGCTCTTCGATGCGGAAATCCTCGGGCATGCCGCCCTTTCCGCGAAAACCGCGACGGAACGGCACACCGATAAGCTTGCCGCCGAGATCGTAGGTCCATTGGTGATAGGGGCAGACGAACTCCTTTGTCGAACCGCGCGCCGCCGCACAGAACTGGGCGCTGCGATGCGCGCAACGGTTGACCAGCACGCAGACCTCGCCGGCGGTGTCGCGCACCGCGACAACATCGCGGGTGCCGAGCCTGGTGCGCTTGAAGACGCCGGGCTGTGGCAGCTCGGCTTCGAGACAGACATAGAGCCAGCTCGCTCCGGCAAAGACGCGCTCCTGCTCGCGGGCGAACAGCTCAGGGTCGGTATAGACCCAGTTCGGGATGCGCGAGCACCCGGCATCGGGCCAGCGCCGCTCGGGTGAGATTCCGATATCGCTTTCGGGCAATGGCAGCGGTGACCCAGCGGCGGACGGCATGGCGGGCTCCGGTGACAAATTTGTCTGGCGGCATTCTATCCGGCGCTGACCGATTGCGCGATCGGGCACTCGCGGGCGGCGCAAATCGCCTGTGCCGAGGCTGGCGGGCTCGTTCCCGCGGCACGTCTCTGGACCGGGTCCGGGAATTGCCGCACACTGCGCCACTGGCGGGGTTCGACCCATGAGCAATGTCGGCCATCCCTATATCGGGCGCACGCTGCTGCCGCGCGAGGAACCGACGAGACTGCACAATGCTCCCGGTGATATTGCCGCAAGATGTTTGACATCGCCGCAAGATGTTTGACATCGCCGCAAGATGTTCATGATTCGTCGCTGTATTCGCGCTACCCTGGCTGGGTCGCGAACCGGTGGCGGCATCGTGGAGCAAGGCATGACAAGCGGCTGGCGCTACCCGACGCTATGGGCTGACACCCTGGCGTGCGGATCGGATTTCGGGTGATGAACGCGGCAATGGGGTGGGTGAACCGGCGATGCGGGCCGGGGTTTCGCGTGATCGCCGGCGTCTTCCTCGCATTGGTGGCAATCTGGCCTGCGGTGGCATTCGCGGCGGCGACCGGCTGGATCGGCGATGATCATGCCGCCTCGCGGCTGATTACCGCAGTCGAGGCGACCGGGGTGGCCGACACGATCACCGCCGGGATCGAGATCCGGCTGGCGCCGGGCTGGCACACCTATTGGCGTTCGCCAGGCGATGCCGGCATCGCCCCCAGCATCGACTGGTCCGGCTCCAGCAATTTGGCGAGGGCGACAATCGCATGGCCGGCGCCGCAGCGATATTCGCTGCAAGGGTTCGAGACCGCCGGGTACCGGAACCAAATTGTGCTGCCGGTCCGCCTCAGCCTCGCGCGGGCCGGCCGACCGCTGCCGCTGCACGTCACGCTCGCCTATGCCGCCTGCTCCCAGATCTGCGTGCCCTACACGGCAAAGCTCGCGCTGACCTTGCCGGCGGGTCCTGCGGTTCGGGCGCCGGAAGCCGGGCTGATCGCCGCGGCACAAAGGCAAGTCCCGGAAAGCCTCGCCGCCGCCGGGATCGAGCTCGTCTCTGCCAATACCGTCCGCAAAGGTCATGACACTTCTCTCATCGTGCGGCTGCGTGCCGGCGGGACGCCGCTTCATGCGCCCGATCTCTTTGTCGAAGGGTTGACCGATGGCTCGCCCGGCCGCCCCCAGGTGGCATTGACGGCGTCGGGGCATATCGCCCGCCTGACGGTTCCGATCCGCGACGCCGGCAGCGCCCTCATCGCCGGCAAACGGCTGACCCTGACATTGGTGGACGGCGCCAGAGCCGCCGTGTTCACCGCCACGCCGCGGACCGGATCGCCACCCGGCAGCGACGCGCGGCTGCTCACGATCCTCGCCATCGCGCTCCTGGGCGGCCTCGTTCTGAACGCAATGCCGTGCGTGCTGCCGGTGCTGTCGCTGAAGCTGTTGTCGCTGGCGAGCCAGGCCGGGGCGGACCGGCGGCGGGTGCGGATCGGCCTCGTCATGACGGCACTTGGCGTGCTCGCCTCATTCGCGCTCATCGCCGCGGCGCTGATCGTGGCGAAGGCCGGCGGTGCTGCGGTCGGCTGGGGCATGCAGTTCCAATGGCCGTGGTTTATCGCCGCGATGGCGGCGCTGACGACATTGTTTGCAGCGAGCCTGTGGGGTTGGCTGGCGATCGGCCTGCCGCGCCTTGTTTACGATGCCGCCGCTGTGGGTCGCAGCCGCAGGCCCTATGCCGACGCGTTTTTGACCGGTGCCTTTGCAACCCTGCTCGCGACCCCGTGCTCAGCCCCGTTTGTCGGCACCGCGGTCGGTTTCGCGTTGGCCCAAGGGCCGCGCCTCATTCTGCTGGTCTTCGCCGCGCTCGGGCTGGGTTTCGCATCCCCTTATCTGGCCGTCGCCACGGTGCCGCGGCTGGTTCGGCTGCTGCCGCGGCCGGGGCGCTGGATGGACCGGCTGCGCGTGCTGCTTGGGTTGGCGCTGCTGGCGACCGCAGCATGGCTGATCACGGTGCTGGCGGCGCTGTCGGGTGCCGCGGTGGCGTTCGGCACAGCGGCGGCGCTCACCGCCGTGCTGCTGCTGCTCGCGGTGAGACGCCGCCCCGGATTTCCGCTATCGGCGGTGCGGGTGGCTTCAACAACCGCGACCGTTCTGATCGGCGCGGCGATCCTGTGGCCGGCGCTGGCCGGCGTCGCACCGGGCGGAACGGCAAAGCCCGACGGGCGCTGGCAGGCCTTCGACCCGGCGGCGATCCCGCGGCTGGTCGGCGAGAACCGGATCGTCTTTGTCGATGTGACCGCCGCCTGGTGTCTGACCTGCAAGGTCAACGAAGCGGCGGTGCTCGATCGCGCGCCGGTCGCGGCGCGGCTGTTCGGCCCGGGGGTTGTCGCGATGCGCGGCGATTGGACCCGTCCCGACCCGGCGCTGACCCGATATCTGCAAAGCTTCGGGCGTTACGGCATCCCGTTCAACGCGGTCTACGGCCCGCGCCAGCCGGCCGGCCAGGTCCTGCCCGAGCTGCTGACCGCGACGGCGGTCGATCGGGCGCTCGACCGGGCCGCCGCACCGGCGACCGTGGCGCGATGATCGCGGCAGCCCATCAATGAGCCGACCATTGCGGGATAGCGATCGCGAGACCGAAGAAAGACGGACTCTCGCCCTGATCGGGCTGATTATCGTGCTGGCGCTGGCGATTGCCGGTGTCGTGCTGATCCGCGCTCTCGGCCAGGAAGCGCAGCTCGAGGATTGCCTGATGTCGGGGCGAACCAACTGCGCACCAATCGAATTGCCGCTGACCGAGGTGCGATAGCCGCGTTGTTTCGCGAAGATCCGCGCGTGCAGGGCTCGTCGCGCCAATCCCGCATCGGTCCGATCTACGCCGTCTCCTCGAAGATTTCACGGCCGATCAGCATGCGGCGGATCTCCGATGTGCCGGCGCCGATCTCGTAGAGCTTGGCGTCGCGCAGCAGGCGCCCGGCCGGGAAGTCGTTGATGTAGCCATTCCCGCCGAGGATCTGCACCGCGTCCAAGGCTGCGGCGGTGGCCCGTTCAGCCGCGTAGAGGATCGCGCCGGCGGCGTCGCGGCGTGTCGTCTGGCTGCGGTCGCAGGCGCGCGCCACCGCGTAGACATAGGCTTTGCAGGCGTTCATCGCGGTGTACATGTCGGCGATCTTGGCCTGGATCAGCTGGAACCCGCCGATCGGCTGGCCGAACTGCCGGCGATCGTGGACATAAGGGACCACCAGATCGAGACAGGCCTGCATGATGCCGAGCGGTCCGGCGGCCAGCACTGCGCGCTCGTAATCGAGCCCGCTCATCAGCACCCGCACGCCCTCGTCCGCGGCGCCGAGCAGGTTCTCGACAGGAACCTCGCAGTCCTCGAACACCAGCTCCGAGGTCGGCGACCCGCGCATGCCGAGCTTGTCGAGCTTCTGCGCCGGGCGGAACCCTTTGAAGTCTTTCTCGATCAAAAAGGCGGTGAGGCCGTGCGCACCGACATCGGGCCGGGTCTTGGCGTAGACGACAAGGGTATCGGCGGCATGGCCGTTGGTGATCCACAGCTTGGTGCCATTGAGGACATAATGGTCACCGTGCCGATCGGCGCGCAGCCGCATCGACATGACATCGGATCCGGCACCGGGCTCGCTCATCGCCAGCGCGCCGACATGCTCCCCGGAAATCAGCCTCGGGAGGTATTTGCGCTTTTGCACCTCGCTGCCGTTGCGCCGGATCTGGTTGACGCACAGATTCGAATGCGCGCCATAAGAAAGCCCGACCGAGGCCGAGGCGCGGCTCACCTCCTCCATCGCCACGCAATGCGCGAGATAGCCCATTTGCGCGCCGCCATATTCCTCCTCGACGGTGATGCCGTGCAGACCGAGCGCCCCCATCTGCGGCCACAGCTCGCGCGGAAAGCGGTCGCTGCGATCGATCTCGGCGGCGAGCGGCGCCACCTTGTCCTCGGCAAAATCGCGCACCGAGGCGCGCAGCATGTCGATCTCCGATCCGAGATCGAAATCGAGCGAGGTGAGCCGGGTATTCTGCATCGATCGAGCACCCTCGTGCCGGAGTTCCGGACCGCTCGCCGGCCGCTCGCGTCAATGGGCGGCGCCGGGCGCGTCGGAAATCCGCCGCTCGTTTTGACGAAATGCCGCTGCTGGCGGGCCCTCGTGTACCCATATCAGACGGCAGAAAAGCCGAGAACATGCGCATCGCCCAGACCCGCCTGACATTCGAGACCGCACCGCGCGAGATCAGGGAGATCACGCGCGAGATCGCCGGCTGGGTTGAGGGCCAGCACATCGGCAGCGGATTGTTGACCATCTATCTCGCGCACACTTCGGCCTCGCTGTTGATCCAGGAGAACGCCTCGCCGGATGTCCGCACCGATCTCGACACGTTTCTGCACCGCCTCGTGCCGGAGGATATGGCGCTCTACCGTCACAATGACGAGGGACCGGACGACATGCCGGCGCATATCAAGGCGGCCTTGACGCAGGTGCAGCTGACAATCCCGGTGATCGACAGCGCATTGCAGCTGGGCGTTTGGCAGGGGATCTTTTTGCTCGAACATCGCGCCGCGCCACATCGCCGCGAGCTGATTCTGACGCTGATCGGCGAGGAGGCGGTCGCCGCGGCCACCGCGCCGCCGGGCTAAGGGTCGGCTTTCCGGTGTAAGCCGAGCGTTTCGTGCGCTATTTTCGCGGCATCCGCAGCGGAAGGAATCTGCCGATGCCGTCGGATGTGTTGTTGCCGGCCGTCAACCTGATCGCCACCCCGGGGCGCAGGCGCGCAACGCTCGGTCTCGCCCGCGAAATCGAGAGCCGGGGCTTTGCCGGTATCTCGGTGTCGAGCTCATTTGGCAATTTCGCGCAATGCATCGGCCTTGCCTTCGCCACGCAGAGCATCACCTTCGCCACCGCGATCGCGCCGATCTATGCCCAGAATGTCGACGAGTTCGCCGATGGTGCCGCCTATCTCCACGAGGTTTCCGGCGGCCGCTTCCAGTTCGGCATCGGCGTCGCCCACCCGCCGAGCCACGTGCGGCTCGGTGTGACCCCGGGCCGGCCGCTCGCCGACATCCGCGCCTTTGTCGAGAAATTCAAATCGCATGACGGCAGCGGCCCGTTGCCGCCGGTCATCCTCGCCACACTGCGCCGGCGGATGGTGGCGCTCGCCGGCGAGATCGCCGACGGCTTGATCTTCGCCAATGGCAGCCGGTCGCATATGCGCCAATCGCTGGCCGCCCTGCCAGCCGACCGGCGCAGCGACCCGAATTTCTTTATCGGCAACCGCATTCGCACCTGCATCGCCGAGAATGCCGACGAAGCCAAGGAAGTGCTGCGGCGGACGATGGCCAACTACGCATTGATGCCGTATTACCGCAACTATTGGAAAGAGGCCGGCTATATCGAAGAGATGAGCGCAGTCGAAACCGCACTCGCTGCGGGCCGGCCAGAGGAGGTGCCGCGCTGTCTCAGCGATCGGTGGTTTGCCGATGTGACCCTGTTCGGGCCGCCTTCGAAGGTTCGCGAAGGGGTCGAGGCGTGGCGCGACGCCGGCATCCGCAGCCCGGTGGTGGTGCCGCTATCGGCCGACGGCAATCAGGAAACCGCATTGCGCCAGCTGTTCGCCGCTTTCGCCGATTGATCCGGCGGTCGATCCGACCTTTATTTGTGCGACGATCGTTCCGCCCCGTGCCATTGCGAGATCGTCCTTGTCGCTCGCCACCACCCTGTTTCATCCGGCCGTCGCCGATTGGTTCGATCACAGCTTTCCGGCACCGACCGCAGCACAGCAAGCCGCCTGGCCGGAGATTGTCGGCGGCCGGAACACGCTGATCGCGGCGCCGACCGGGTCCGGCAAGACGCTCGCTGCGTTTCTCGCGGCGATCGACGCGCTGGTGCGGCAGGGGCTCGGGAGCGGGCTCGAACACGCGACGCAGGTCGTCTATGTCTCGCCGCTGAAAGCGCTGTCGAACGATATCGAGCGCAACCTCGCGGCCCCGCTCGCCGGTATCCGCGACGCGCTGCGCAGCCGCGGGCTGCCCGATGTCGAGATCCGCAGCTGGGTGCGCACCGGTGACACTGCTCCGGGCGAGCGCGAGCGGATGCGCCGCAAGCCGCCGCACATCGTCGTCACCACACCCGAATCGCTCTACATCCTGCTCGGCTCCGAATCCGGGCGCCGCATGCTGGCGACCACGCGCACCGTCATCGTCGACGAGATCCACGCGGTGGCGCCGAGCAAGCGCGGCTCGCATCTGGCGCTGTCGCTCGAGCGCTTGGCGGCGTTGTGCAGCGGCGACCTGCTGCGCATCGGGCTATCGGCCACGCAAAAGCCGATCGCGACGGTCGCGCGGTTTCTGGTCGGGGCCGGTGGCGATGGTTCACCCGGCCCCGACTGCGCGGTCATCGACACCGGGCATCGCCGCAGGCGTGACCTCGCACTCGAAGTTCCGGGCTCGCCGCTCGAAGCGGTGATGTCGGGCGAAGTCTGGCAGCAGGTCTACGACCGCCTCGCTGCGCTGATCGCAACGCATCGCACGACCCTGGTTTTCGTCAACACCCGCCGGCTCTCCGAACGGGTGACGCGGGCGCTCTCGGAACGCGTCGGCGCCGACATGGTGACCGCGCATCACGGCAGCCTCGCCAAGGAGCAGCGGCTCGACGCCGAGCAGCGGTTGAAGCGCGGCGCGCTGAAGGCGCTGGTCGCGACCGCCTCGCTCGAGCTCGGCATCGATATCGGCGATGTCGATCTCGTCTGCCAGCTGGGCTCGCCGCGCTCGATCGCGAGCTTTTTGCAGCGGGTCGGACGCTCGGGCCACGCCGTGCTCGGCACACCCAAGGGGCGCCTCTTCCCGCTGTCGCGCGACGAGCTGGTCGAATGCGCCGCGCTGATCGACAGCGTGCGCCGCGGCGAGCTCGACCGGCTGACGATCCCGGTGGCGCCGCTCGACGTGCTGGCCCAGCAGATTGTCGCAGAGGTCGCGGCCAGGGAATGGGGCGAGGACCAGCTTTACGCGCTGATCCGCCGTGCCTGGCCATATCGCGATCTGCCGCGCGAGGATTTCAACGCCGTGGTGGCGATGCTGACCGATGGTTTTACCACCCGCCGCGGCCGGCGCGGGGCGTTGATCCATCACGACGCGGTCAACCGGATGTTGCGCGGCCGGCGGGGCGCGCGGCTGACCGCGCTGACCTCGGGCGGCACGATCCCCGACAACGCCGATTACCAGGTGCTGCTCGAACCGGAAAATCAGGTGATCGGAACGGTCAACGAGGATTTCGCGGTCGAGAGCATGGCCGGCGACATCTTCCAGCTCGGCAACGCCGCCTATCGAATCCAGCGCGTCGAGCGCAGCACGGTGCGGGTCGAAGCGGCACCGGGCATGGCGCCGACGATCCCGTTCTGGCTCGGCGAGGCGCCCGGCCGCAGCGATGAGCTGTCGCGATCGGTGTCGCGGCTCCGCGCCGAAATCGCCGCCCGGCTGCCGACCGATCCTGCGGGCCAAAGCGTCGTGCGCTGGCTGGTTCAAGAGGTTGGCATCGCCCAGCCGGCGGCCGAGCAGCTGGTCGAATATCTGGCCGCGGGCGAGGCGGCGCTGGGCGTGCTGCCGACCCATGACACCGTCGTCTTCGAGCGCTTTTTTGACGAAGCCGGCGGCATGCAGCTCGTCATCCACTCGCCTTACGGCAGCCGCATCAACCGCGCCTGGGGGCTGGCGCTGCGCAAACGCTTCTGCCGCAAATTCAATTTCGAGCTGCAGGCGGCGGCGACCGAAGACAATATCGTGCTGTCCTTGACCCGCGCGCACAGCTTCGATCTCGCCGAAGTCGCACGCTATCTCAATTCAGCGAGTGTGCACCAGCTCCTGACCGAGGCGCTGCTCGACGCGCCGATGTTCATCACGCGCTGGCGGTGGGTCGCCGGAGTGTCGCTGGCCCTGCCCCGGTTTCGCGGCGGCAGCAAGCTACCACCGCCTCTGATGCGGATGCTGGCCGAGGATCTGATCGCGGCGATCTTTCCTGACCAGGTCGCCTGCGCCGAAAATCTCGCCGGAGCGCGCGAGATCCCCGACCACCCGCTGATCCGCCAGACGCTCGCCGACTGCCTCGGCGCGGCGATGGATGCCGACGGCCTGGTCCAACTCCTCACCGGGCTCGAAGCCGGTGACATCCGCGTCGTCGCGCGCGATCTGACCGAACCGTCGCCGCTCGCGCTCGAAGTGCTGTCGGCGAGACCCTACGCCTATCTCGATGACGCGCCGCTCGAAGAGCGCCGCACCCAGGCGGTGATCGGCCGGCGCTGGCTCGCACCCGAGGCCGCGAGCGACATCGGCCGGCTCGATGCCGAGGCTGTCGCGCGGGTGCGGGGCGAGGCTTGGCCCGAGCCGGCCAATCCCGACGAGCTTCACGATGCGCTCGTCTCACTCGGGTTTCTGAGCGCTGGCGAAATCGATCAGCCGAGCCGGGCCATGTGGCTGACTCAGCTTGCCCGCGACCGGCGAGTGACGCTGTTGTCTGGTGGGCCAGAGGCAAAATTGTGGATCGCGGCAGAGCGGCTGCCGCAATTCCAGGCATTGTGGCCTGTGTTCACGCTCGATCCGCCGATTGCCGCGCCCGAAGCCTACGCCCTTCGGGTCTGGTCGCACGAAGAGGCACTCGTCGAAATTCTACGCAGCCGGCTCGAAGGGCTGGGACCGGTCATCGCCGGGGACCTCGCGGCCCGGCTTGGCCTCGAACCGGGTGACATCGGCGCCGCGCTCGCCGCGCTCGAAAGCGAAGGCTTTGCGATGCGCGGCCACTTCACGCCGCAGGCAACGGCCGAAGAATGGTGCGAACGCCGGCTCTTGGCACGCATCCATCGCTACACCGTCAACCGGCTGCGCGCGGAGATTCAGCCGGTCGCGGCGCGTGATTTTCTGCGCTTTTTGTTTGCCTGGCAGCGGGTCACGCCACAAACCCGGATGGAGGGGCCGGACGCGCTCGAGGTCCTGGTCCGCCAGCTCGAAGGCTTCGAGGCCCCGGCCGGTGCCTGGGAGAGCGAGATTTTGCCAGCGCGTCTCGATGCCTACGAGCCGTCCTGGCTCGACGACCAGTGCCTCGCCGGACGCGTCGCCTGGGCACGGCTGCGGCCGCGCAGTGCCCACGCCAGCAGCGCCGAGCGCAGTCCGAGCCCGGTGCGCACGACCCCGATCACGCTGTTGGCGCGGCGCCATGCGGCACTCTGGGCCTCGCTGTCGCCATCGGACGAACCGCCGCGGCCAAGCTCGCGCGGGCAAGCGGTTGCCGACTATATCCGGAAATATGGCGCATCGTTCTTCGACGAAATCGTCGAGGGGACCGGGTTGCTGCGCCCGCAGGTCGAGGAGGCGCTGGCCGAGCTGGTGGCGCTCGGCCTCCTCAGCTCCGACAGCTTTGCCGGGTTGCGCGCGCTCTTGATGCCGTCCGACCGCCGCGGGATGCGCGCCGGACGGCGGCGGCGCAGCGCAATGTTTGGCATGGAGGACGCCGGCCGCTGGGCGCCCGCCCGCAGCACCCGGCCGCAACGGGACATGCCCGAAGCCATCGAGCATCTGGCCCGCACATTGCTGCTCCGCTACGGCATCGTGTTCTGGCGGCTCATCGAACGCGAAGCCCCGTGGCTGCCGCCGTGGCGCGATCTGCTGCGGGTCTATCGCCGGCTCGAAGCGCGCGGCGAGATCCGCGGCGGCCGCTTTGTCGCCGGCTTCGCGGGCGAGCAATTCGCATTGCCGGACGCGGTGGGGCTGCTGCGCGATATCCGCCGCCAAGCGGAGACCGGCAGCCTCGTTTCGCTCTCCGGAGCCGATCCGCTCAATCTGGCCGGGATTCTGACCCCCGGCCCGAAGCTCGCCGCCCTGACCGGGAACCGCCTAGTCTATCGTGACGGAGTGCCGCTCGCGTTTCTCGCTGCGGGCGAGGTGCAGTTCTTCGAAACGCTCGAGCCGGCGGCGCGCTGGGAAGCCACCAAGAGGTTGCTGCGCGGCGCGGTGCCGGCCTCTCTCAAAGCACTCGCCTGATCGAGGCCGCGGTCAGGCGGCATGCCGGGCCACGCCGCCGGTGCCGGAAGCGTCGAGGATCATCTCCGCACCCTTCTCGGCGATCATGATCACCGTCGCGTTGGTGTTGCCCGAAACCACGGTCGGCATCACCGACGCATCGATGACCCGCAGGCTTTCGATCCCGTGCACGCGCAGCTCGGTATCGACGACCGCATGCTCGGAGCCGCCCATCATGCAGGTCGAGGTCGGATGATAGGTCGTGCCGGCGGTCTTCGCGATGTGGTCGAGCCATTGCGCATCGGTCTCGGTCGCCGGTCCGGGCACCACCTCGCCGACCGCGAGCGCCGCCATCGCCGGGCTCTCGAACACCTTGCGCGCGATCCGCAGCCCGGCGATCAGGGTGTCCTTGTCGGCCTGGGTCGACAAATAATTGGGCTGGATCGCCGGCGGGATCGCAGGGTAGGGCGAGCGGATTCTGAGCCAGCCGCGGCTTTCCGGCCGGCACGGGATGCAGGTCGCCTGGCAACCGGGGAAGTCGTGCATTTCCTTGCCTGGCGTGACAAAGCTGCCGGCGAGAAACTGGTACTGCACATCGGGTGAATCGAGCCCGGGCCGGGTGCGCACAAAGAGCCCGATCGGTGCGGCCCCCATCATCAAGGCGCCACGCCGCGCCAGCGCGTATTCGAGCCCGGCCCGCAACTGGCGTAGCCGGGAGCGAGAAATCTCGTTCAATGTATTGGCGCGGCGCATCCGGTAGACGACACGCGAATTCAGATGATCCTGCAAATTCTCGCCGACGCCGGGCAGGTCGTGGACCACGGTGATGCCGTGACTGCGCAGCAATTCGCCCGGCCCGACGCCGGAGAGCTGCAAGAGCTGCGGCGAGTTGATCGACCCGCCGGCGAGGATCACCTCGCCCCGAGCGCGCACCCGGTGGACGGCGCCGGCCTGCGCGTATTCGAGACCGACCGCGCGGCGCCCGTCGAACAGCACCCGGTACGCCAGCGCGTGGATTTCGAGCGTCAGGTTCGGCCGCTTCAAGGCCGGACGCAGATAGGCCACCGCGGCGCTGCAGCGGCGCTTGTTGCGCACGGTCACCTGCAACGGCCCGACGCCGTCCTGCTCGGCGCCGTTGAAATCGTCGTTGCGCCTGTAGCCGGCCTGCTCCGCGGCCGCGATAAACGCGTCGTGCAATTCGTGCCGGGCCCGCAGATCGGAGACGCTGAGCGGACCGCCTGCGCCATGATGCTGGTCGGCGCCGTGCTCCTGATCCTCGGCGCGCCGGAAATAGGGCAGCACGTCGTCATAGGACCAGCCGGCATTGCCGAGCTGGCGCCACAGGTCAAAATCCTGGCGCTGCCCGCGGATGTAGATGAGCCCGTTGATCGAGCTCGACCCGCCGAGGACCTTGCCGCGCGGCCACGGTATCCGGCGGCCGGCCAGCCCCGGCTGCGGCTCGGTCTCGAACTGCCAGGTGATCTTCGGGTGGTAGATGTTGCGGTAGAACCCGGCCGGGATATGGATCCAGGGGTTGTTATCCTTGCCGCCGGCTTCGAGCAGCAGCACCCGCGATTGCCGGTCGGCGCTGAGCCGATTGGCGAGAACGCAGCCGGCCGAGCCGGCGCCGACGACGATGTAATCGAACTCTCTTTCCTGCGGCATGGTCGCAACCGCCGTAGCTTCATCGACGCGCATTCTATCAATGACGGAAGAGGCCTGTCATCGCGACAAGCCGAAGGCTGCGCCGGAAATCCCGATCAAAGCTGTCCCGGTCAGGACATAGCGGCGCGAGCCGGTGCCACTCGTCGAAGAGTTGGCTACCGACCGGGACGCCGCAGATTGCCGGTCGGGTCGTATTGCCGGATCTGCAATAATCCGAGCGCATAGGCGATGTCTGCGGGCCGCACCGGCGCCGCGTCGGTGCGGCAGATGCTCGCATGCACCATATAGATATAGCCGCCCTGCCACGGCGGTCCTGCTCTCTTTACCGCAACGCATTGATGCGGGCCTTCGAAGAATTCGATGGATTTGTCTTCACCATCTCCGCCCAGATTGTGCCAATTAGTGCCCCGCCGCGTCACTTGGTTCATATCTTGAAAGTCTTCTTGATTGTATCCTGGGTAGCCACTGACATAGCAATATTGGGAGTGAAACCCAATCGCCGTCACCTTATAAGGATCTGTTATCGTCGTATCTGCTTCAATCGACAAGTCTCCGGTATTATACATCACCGCATCAAGGGCTATGTCACAATTGCTGCCGCCCTTCGGATTGGTAATTTGATCGGTCTGGCCCGGTATCAGCCGATATCCCAGCAGACACTTGCTGCCTGCGACAGCGGCGATGCGGGTCTCGGTGCATGGGACCACGGGGAATTTATCCTCCTCGACCCGGTATCGGCCGGAATACGGATTGCGTGCATCGGCCTTGCCGGGTTCGCGCAGGTAAGGTGGCGCCACTACGGCTGCTGGCGCAGTCACGGTGACTTCCGGGAGCGACAGCTGGGTTTGCTCGGCCGAGGCGGTGCTCAGCCACGCCGACCCTACCGCCACCGCCGGGATCATCGCGGCGCCCAGTTTTATTCTAGCCCGCATGATCGGCATCCCGATCATCAAGCCCAGGCCCCCGTGCCACAGGTTCCCGCGCGGGTTTTAGGATTTGATCATATGTCAACCGAGAAATCGTCGCAATTTTAGACCCGGCAGCGGTGGTTCGAGCGCCACAAGCGCAATTCCGGTTCCGCCCGCGAACGCGGCGGGCCCGAGGTCTCGGTCAAGATCGGCTTTGCGCTGACGCATTAGCCCGACACGGCAATCCCGCAGACGGCCTCAGCGCCACAGCCGGTCGCTGGCGAGGCGCGCACCTTCGGCCAGCGCCGCGAGCTTCGCCCACACCACCGAGGGCGCCACCGCATTGTCGATAAATGCAAAGGTGGCAAAGCCGCAATCCGCCCCGGCGATCACCCGTTCGCGGCCAACGATTGCCGCATAATGGCCGATGCGCTGGGCGATCAGCCGGGGATGCTCGACAAAATTGGTCGTCGAATCGATGACACCGGGGATCAGCACCTTGTCCTCGGGGATTTTCGCGTCGCGCAAATCCTCCCATTCATGGGCATGGCGCGGGTTGGCCGCCTCGAACGACAATCCCGACGGCCGCGCCCGCAGTGCGACGCCGATCGTCTTTGCGAGCGGGATATCGTGAGTGTGCGGCCCCTCGTAATTGCCCCAGCACAGATGCATGCGCATCGCCTCGGGCGGAATATTGGCGGTCGCATGGTTCAGGGCGGCGATGTTGCGCTCGGCAATGCGCAAAAACGCGTCGTCGGACAGGTGCTGATACTGGTTGTGGCGGGCCGAGCCGAGATCGGGCGCGTCGATCTGCAGGATAAAGCCGGCGCGATGGATCGCCTCGTACTCTTCCCGCAGCGCATTGGCCAGGGCTTCGACATAGGCGTCCTCGTCCCGGTAATAGCGGTCGGGGACGAACTTTGTCAGCACCCCCGGTGAGGCGGCATTCATAAACGCCTCGACCGGCTTTGCCGCGTTGCAGGCTTCGCTGAGATTGGCAAGATCGACGGCGAGCGGCCGGCGGTCCTCGTAGGTGACCGCACCGGTGCAGCACGGCACCGCCTCGCGGGTGAACCACGCAGCACCGCGCCGCTGGTTCGAGCGCGCGTGAAAATCGGGATGCTCCAAGAGATCGAGATGCGCCGCGGTCTGCGGCGGCTCGTCACCGGCGCCGCCCCGGAAGGCGGTGATGCCAGACAGCCGGTGGCGTACGTAGAAGGTGTAGGAAATCTTGCCGAGTTCGCCATCGCATACGCTGTCGATCCCGGCGGCGACTTGCTTGTGCACGATCTCGTGCACCGCGCTCGCCAGGCAGGCATCAAACGCCGCCTGCTCGATCGGTCTGCCAACCTCCCGCGCCTCAAGGAATTCGAGCAGATCGGGCGGGCGCGGCAGGCTGCCGACATGCGTCGTCAGAATGCGGTCGGTGCTGAGCTTCATTGCCGGAACCCTCCGCGCGTGTTCATGGCCGAGAGTACTTAACCAAAAGTAAACTAAAGATTTCGCGCGCGACGGTCAACCGCGATTGCGGCCGGCGAGCGGCGTTCCCGCACCCGGAGCGGCGTCGCAACCGGGGCGCCGACCCTACTGGTGCGATGGCAACGGATGTCCCCATCCGTTGACTCAATCGCACCACCAGCATTTTGATCTTGTGGTCCGATTCACGACACGCTGAGGAAGCAAGCATCTCGATCGGACCACTAGATCCTGCGCTATTTGCTCGCGTTCAGGACAGCGATCGGGAACGGGGGCAGCACTTGGGTTTTGGTCTTCAGAAAATCGGTAATCTGAGTGATCTGCTGAACGGTGGCCGATGAGATCACGCCCTTCGTGCACGTCGCCGGGGTGTATGCGCTGGTGACGATGACATAGCGGCCGAGGTTCTTGACCGGGTCGCAGCTGCAGGTCGCGGCATTCGGATTGTTCTTGTCGATAATGCAGGGCTTGTCCAGGCACCATGCCCAGCTTCGGTCGTTCGAGCAGACGGCGTAGCTTTTGACCGGATAATAGCGCGACCTGATCTGCTGGCCTGCGGCCGTCTGCTTGACAGGCTGGCACGGCTGCTGTCCGGCGGAATAGCCGTTGTTGACCGTGCAATGGCACGCGACCTCTTTGTCGTTGCCCGGGATCGGGTCGCACGGTGCGATCGTGCACAACGCGAAGGTGCCCTTGCAGGCCATAAAGGCTTGCGCGTGCGCGGCCCCCATCGTCGCCGGGGCAATGCCAAAAACGATAGCAATCGACAAAAACACGCCCAACTTTTTCTTCATCACCAGCCCCACAATACTCGCTGCAAAATAGTGCAGCGACATGCAACGACCGTCAAGCCGGCACGTCTTCGCTCCGCTGCTGTGAGCAACAGACTATTGGCGCGGGTTGGACGCGGCCGTGCGAAGGCACGGAGACGAGAACGACAACCCAATGAGCCGGCCATTGGCGAGCGGCTGAATTCGCCGGGCGTGGCGGCCGGCAACGCTGGCCGTAGCGCAATCGGACAGCTTTGTTTTGCATTGCGGCCACGATACGCACCTTGCCGGCGGGCGCGCGGCAGCGCATGTTGATCGCATACCGCATAGCCTTTCCCCGGGGGGATTCGATGAAGACGAGCCAGGACCGCATTCTGACCACTCATGTCGGCAGCCTGCCGCGTCCGCCGCAATTGCGGCAGCTTCTGGTCAAAAAGGACCAGGGCGAAGCCTACGACCGGACCGAGCTCGAACAGGCGGTGCGTGACGCGGTCCTCGGCATCGTGCGCCGCCAGCGGGCCGTCGGGGTCGATATCGTCAACGACGGCGAGATGTCCAAGCCCGGCTATTCGACCTATATCGCCGACCGGCTGACCGGCTTTTCCGGGCACCAGCCGGCGAAACCCCGGCTCGACACCCGCGACCATCCGAACTTCCTCGCCGCCTATGAGCGGATGACGGGCAGCAATGTCGCGCGCCGCGCAGTCTGCACCGGCCCGATTGCCTGGCGCGACCGCGAGCCGCTGCATCAGGATCTGGCCAATCTGCGCATGGCACTCGACCAGGTCCCGGTGACCGAGGGGTTTATGACCGCGGCCTCGCCGGGGCTGGTGCCGGTGTTCCAGACCAACTCCTACTATCCGAGCCACGAGGCCTATGTCGAGGCGATCGCCGCGGTGATGCAGGAGGAGTACGAGGCGATCGTCAATGCCGGTTTCGTGCTGCAGCTCGATTGCCCGGATCTGGCGATGGCCCACCACACCAGCTTTCAGGAGCTCGGCGAAGAGGAGTTCCTGAAGCGCGCGCAATTCCATGTCGAGGTGCTGAACCACGCCTTGCGCAACGTGCCGGCGGACCGGGCGCGCATCCACATCTGCTGGGGCAATTACGAGGGCCCGCACGATCACGACATTCCGTTTGCCAAGGTCGCGCCGATCCTCGTCAGGTCGAAGCCGCAGGCATTGGTCGTCGAGGCCGCCAACCCGCGTCACGCGCACGAATGGAACGTGTGGCAGGAAACCAAATTGCCGGACGACAAGATCCTGATCCCGGGCGTGCTCGACACTTCGACCAATTATGTCGAGCATCCGGAGCTGGTGGCTGAACGGATCTGCCGTTTCGCCGACATCGTCGGGCGCGAGCGGGTGATCGCTGGCACCGATTGCGGCTTTGGCACCTTTGCCGGCTACGGCAAGCTCGATCCCGACATCTCGTTCAAAAAGCTCGCAGCGATGGCCGAGGGCGCCGAAATCGCCTCGCGGCGGCTGTGGCGTGGGTAGATCACGCGTTGCCGGCTTGGCATCACCGAAGACGAGACGGGATCAGCTTTACCGGCGTGATTGTGATGCATAAGTTTTCGACATGAATCGCATCACGTTCGATCCTGGTCAATGTGGCGGCCGGCCCTGCATTCGTGGAATGCGCATCCGTGTCAAGGATATCCTCGACCTGCTGGCCGCCGGGGTTGGAGAGGCGCAGATCCTCACCGATTTCCCATATCTCGAACGAGAGGACATCCGAGCCGTCCTCGCCTTTGCCGCGGAACAAGCCGATCACCCGGTTCTGGCCGCGCCCGATCGGTGAAGATCATCATCGATGCGCAGCTCCCGCCCGGGCTGAAGCCGATCTTGGTCCGGGCGGGACACGAAGCAACTCATGTTCTCGATGCCGGGTTGCATCGAGCGAGCGACGCGGTTGTCTGGGACTATGCTATCAGAGAACGTGCGGTCATCATGACAAAGGACGAAGACTTTGCGGCCCGCCGTTGGCGCGCGGCCGACGGGCCGACAATCGTCTGGCTGCGTGTCGGAAACTGTTCCAGGACTAGCCTGATCCGATGGCTAGTGCCGCTCCTCGCCTCCATCGAGACTTTTGTGCAAGCCGGGGAGCCGGTCATCGAGCTACGCTGAACCCACAGATCGGACCATCTTTAATTTTCGGATCGCGGCGGCGTGCGACAACGCCCCGAGCCGGGAGCCTTCCGACCATGACCGAAACCTTGCTTCCAACGACCGTCGTCGGCAGCTATCCGCAGCCCAACTGGCTGATCGACCGTGAGCGGCTGACCCACCTGCCGCCGGTGCGGATCCGCGCACACGAATTGTGGCGGGTGCCCGAGCCGTGGCTCGAACAGGCGCAGGATGATGCGACACGGCTCGCGATCCGCGACATGGAGGACGCCGGCATCGATATTATCAGCGATGGCGAGATCCGCCGCGAGAGCTATTCGAACCGGTTTGCGACGGCACTCTCCGGGGTCGATCTCGCGCATCCGGCCGAGGTCCGCGGCCGCTCCTCCGGCAGTGTCATCGTGCCGCGCATCACCGGCCCGATCCGCCGGCGGCACCCGGTCGAAGCGCGCGATGTCGCGTTTCTGCGCCGCCACACCGACCACCCGATCAAGATCACGCTGCCCGGCCCGTTCACGATGTCGCGCCAGGCCAGAAACGAGTTCTACAAGGATGAGGAAGAGTTCGTCATGGATTACGCGGCGGCGGTCAATGCCGAGCTGCACGATCTGAAGGCGGCCGGCGCCGATGTGATCCAGCTCGACGAGCCGTGGCTGCAGGCGCGGCCCGAAGAGGCGCGGCGACTGGCGCTGCCGGCAATCGACCGGGCGTTGCACGGCATCGCCGGCCCGACGGCACTGCATCTGTGCTTTGGCTATGCCTATGTCGCGAGGGACAAGCCAAACCGCTATTCGTTTCTGTCCGAGCTTGCGGCGACGGCGGCGACGCAGATCTCGATCGAGGCGGCGCAGCCTGGTCTCGACCTCGCCGATCTCGACCATCTTGGCGACAAGACCGTGATCTTTGGCGTGATCAGCATGGGCGACCCGGAGCCGGAAACACCCGAGACGGTCGCCGCCCGTATCCGCGCGGCCCTGCGGCATGTTCCGGCCGAGCGGCTGATCCCGGCCCCCGATTGCGGCATGAAATACCTGCCGCGCGAAACCGCCTTCGCCAAGCTCAAGGCCTTGGCGGAAGGAACACGCATCGTCCGCCGCGAATTGACCGGCGGCTGAACGAGGCTGCCGGCGCGCGGCGAGCTACCAGCCGCCGTCGATGCCGATCGCCTGCCCGGTCACAAAGGCGGCCTGGTCGGTGGCGAGAAAGGCGATCATCGCCGCGACTTCTTCGGGAGTGCCGAAGCGGCCGACCGGGATCGCCTTCGCCCGCTCGGCAAAGCCCCGTTCGAGGTCGTCGCCATATTCGCGCCGATTGGTGCTGATCGCCCGCGAGGTGCGGATCGGTCCGGGGCAGACGGCGTTGACGGTGATCCCAAACGGCGCCAGGTCGAGCGCGAGCGACCTTGTAAAGCCGATGATCGCTGCTTTGGAGGCGGCATAAGTGGCACGATGGCGGCCGGGCCGGAACGCGGCCTTTGACGACACGCAGACGATGCGGCCCCAGCCGGCCTCGCGCATCGTCGGCACCGCCGCCCGCGACATCAGAAAAGCGCCGCGGGCGTTGACCCCGAAGGTGCGGTCCCAGGCTTCGACCGGCACATCCTCGATCTCGTTGCGATCGGCACCCTGTGGCGCCCCGGCATTGTTGACCAGGATGTCGAGCCGACCGTAGCGGCTGAGCACCTCCTCGACCATATGCGCGGCATCGGCCTCGACGCTGACATCGCCGAGGGTTGCCGATGCAGTCGCATCATTGCGCACCAGCTCCTCGACCAGGGTATCGACGCCGCCCCATGACGCGTCAGTGTCGCCGGCGACGTTGTGCTCGTTGGCCACCCCGGTCGCCACGACATCGGCGACGACCACCGTCACCCCGGCGGCGGCAAGCGCGCGCGCCGTCGAATTGCCGATGCCGACCGGCTTGCCGCAACCCGTGATCAGCGCCACCCGAGCAGAATTCGCCATCCCGGCCCTCCGTTCATCTGCCGCCCGTCATACGCGGCCCGCGGAGTATTCATGCTTTTGCCGGCCGTGTAACTTCGAAAGCAGCGTGACGGGCGGGGCGTTGCCCGCGGGCGTGCTGTATCGCGAGGTGCCGGATGGCGAGGATGGCGGCGTGCGTCTCCCTTTGCGTATTGATCCTCAGCGGCGCGGCGCGGGCCGCCGACCAGCCCACCGCCGCGCTGCCGGCGCGGGTGGAGACGCATCACTCGATCGAGCTCGCCAGTCATCATCTCGACTATGACGCGATTGCCGAGACATTCGCCCTCACCAATCAGAAGGGTGCTGAGACCGCCTCGATCTTCACCGTCTCCTATCTCGCGACGACCCCGCCCGGAACCGTCCGGCCGGTCAGCTTTGTGCTGAATGGCGGGCCGGGGGCGGCTTCGGTCTTTTTGCATCTGGGGGCGCTCGGCCCCGAAATCATCGAGACCCCGGCCGACGGCGATGCGCCGCGCCCGCCGGTGCATCTCGTGAACAATCCCTCGACCTGGCTGCCATTCACCGATCTCGTGTTCATCGACCCGGTCGGCACCGGCTACAGCTATGGAATCGGCAAGGCGGACAACCCGGACAAGCCATTCTGGGGCGTGCATGCCGACCTCGCTTCGCTCGACAGCGTCGTGCGGCTGTGGCTGACCCGGCACCAGCGCTGGGCCTCGCCGATCTATCTGGTCGGTGAGAGCTATGGCGGGTTCCGCGCCGCGGCGATGGCCCGCGCGCTGCCGCGCCAGGTCGATGTCAGGCTCAGCGGTCTTGTGCTGATCTCGCCAGCGCTCGATCTGTCGGCGCTGCACCCGGATCGGCGCGATCTCTTGGCCGCGGGGTTTTTTCTGCCGACTTATGCCGCCGTCGCGACCGCTCTGGGCCTGCCGGGTGCCGATCCCGATCTCGCCGCGGTCGAGCATTTTGCGCTTGGCGACTACCTCGTCGGTCTGGCCGGGCTCGAGGGCCAACCGCGGCCCGACGACCCGCTGATCGCGAAGATCGCGGCGATGACCGGGCTGCGCCCGCAGACCGTTCGGCGTTGGCGCGGACAGATTCCCAATTACGTCTTTGCCCGCACGATCCTGCGCAGCCGCGGCGAGCGGGTCAGCCTCTATGACGGCACGATCGTGCGGCCGGCCCCGGCCGATGCGCGCGACGCTGGCGACCCGCTGCTGCCGCAAATCGCGGCCGCCTTCGGGGCGGCATTCAACACCTACGCCGCCGATACGCTCGACTATCGCACCAGCCGCCCCTACCGGGTGCTGGCCGGCGATGTCTCGCGGCAATGGAACTGGGAAGGCGAGCGCCGCAAGGGCGACCGCGGTCTGCCGCTGGCGTCGCTCGAAGCAGCACTGATCGCCGATCCGCAGATGAAGGTGCTGATCGCCAATGGCCGCTACGATCTCGTGACCCCCTATCTGTCGTCGCGTTGGCTGATCGGCCAGCTACCGCTGCCGCCAGCAACGCGCACGCATCTCACGCTGCGCGTCTACCCCGGCGGCCACATGATGTATCTGCGCCCCGCCTCGCGCGCCGCCCTCGAAGCGGACGCGGCCCGGCTCTACACCCCACCCGAACCCGGCACACCGCCGCGGTAAGGATCAGGCGGCCGCGCAAGGGACCCGAAAGCCGCCGCAACTCTTTTGTCGCTGCAAATGGTGGACGGCCGGCGCGGTGCGGCGGAGCGGGGTCTTGCCTTCGCCGTGGGTGCGTGCACAATCGTGCGACCGTTCGGGGCGAGCGCCGCAGGTGGCGCGGCAATTGCGAGGACGACATGAAGGCGCTGGTCGCGGTCAAGCGGGTCATCGACTACAACGTCAAGATCCGGGTCAAGGCGGATCACACCGGGGTCGAGACCGCCAATGTCAAGATGTCGATGAACCCGTTTGACGAGATCGCCGTCGAAGAGGCGCTGCGGCTGCGCGAGGCCGGGACCGTCGAGGAGGTCATCGCGGTCTCGCTCGGCACGGCGCAATGCCAGGAGACGATCCGCACCGCGCTGGCGATGGGCGCCGATCGCGGCGTGCTGGTCGAGACCGATGCCGAATTGCAGCCGCTCGCGGTCGCCAAGCTCCTCAAGGCGGTGATCCTCGCCGAGAAGCCCGAAATCGTGATCATCGGCAAGCAGGCGATCGACGATGACTGCAACCAGACGGGGCAGATGCTGTCGGCACTGCTCGGCTGGCCGCAGGCGACCTTCGCCTCGAAGCTCGTGATTGGCGACGGCAAGGCCGAAGTCACCCGCGAGGTCGATGGCGGGCTCGAAACCGTGTCGATCAGATTGCCGGCGGTGGTCACAACCGATCTCAGATTGAACGAGCCGCGCTACGCCTCGCTGCCGAACATCATGCGGGCCAAGAAAAAGCCGATCGCGACAACCACGCCGCAACAGCTCGGCGTCGATGCGAGCCCGCGGCTTGTCGTGCTCAAGGTCGAGGAGCCGGCAAAGCGCCAGGGCGGGCACAAGGTCGGCTCGGTCGAGGAACTGGTTGACAAGCTCAAGACCGAAGCGCGGGTGATCTGATGGCTGCTCTCGTCGTCGCCGAACACGACAACCGGGTCCTGAAACCCGCGACATTGAACGCGCTGGCTGCGGCAAAGGAGATCGCCGCCAAGGAAACCCCCGAGGGGAATGTCGATATCCTGGTCGCGGGCAACGGGTGCCGTGCGGTCGCCAAAGCAGCGGCGCAAATCCCCGGTGTGAAGCGGGTGCGGCTCGCCGAGGATCCGGCTTATGAGCACGGGCTCGCCGAAAACATCGCACCGCTTCTGGTTGAGCTGGCCAAGGATTACACGCATCTCCTGGCGCCGACGACGACCGCCGGCAAGAACCTGATGCCCCGGGTCGCAGCACTTCTCGATGTGATGCAGATTTCCGACATCAGCGCGGTCGTCTCGGCCGATACCTTTGTGCGCCCGATCTATGCCGGCAACGCATTGCAGACGGTGCGGTCGAAAGACCCGATCAAAGTCATCACCGTGCGCGGCACCGCCTTTCCGCCGGGTGCGGCGACCGGCGGGACGGCGCCCATCGAAGCGGTGGCGGCGACCGGATCGGCCGGGCTCTCCGAATTCCTGCGGGCCGAACTGTCGAAATCGGAGCGGCCTGAGCTGACCAGTGCGCGGGTCATCATTTCCGGCGGACGTGGCATGCAATCGGGCGACAACTTCCACCTGCTGGAAAAGGTCGCCGACCAGCTCGGCGCCGCGGTCGGCGCATCGCGCGCCGCGGTCGATGCCGGCTTTGTCCCGAACGACTATCAGGTCGGGCAGACCGGCAAGATCGTCGCGCCCGAGCTCTACATCGCGGTCGGAATTTCGGGCGCCATCCAGCATCTTGCCGGGATGAAGGATTCGAAAGTCATCGTCGCGATCAACAAGGACGAGGAGGCGCCGATCTTCCAGATCGCCGATTACGGTCTCGTCGGCGATCTGTTCAAGGTGCTTCCCGAGCTCGCCGCCGAGCTCGAGCGCCGCCGGTGACCGCCGCTGCGCCTGCCGACAGCCAAAGGGCGGCCACCGCCGTGGCGGCGCTCGATCGGCTGCGGCGGATCGGGGTGATTGGCGCCGGGCAGATGGGCGGCGGGATTGCCCATGTCTGCGCGCTGGCTGGGCTCGATGTGGTGCTGACCGATATCGGCGACGACCCGCTGCAGCGCGGGTGCGCGGCGATCGAGCGCAACCTCGCCCGTCAGGTCGCCCGCGGCCGGATTCGCGAAGACGACAAAGACGCAGCATTGGCGCGCATCGCCACCGGGCTCGATTATTCATTGTTTGCCGATTGCGACATGGTGATCGAGGCGGCGACCGAAAAAGAGGAGGTCAAGCGAGAGATCTACAAAAAGCTGACCCCGGCTTTGCGGCCCGACGCGCTGATCGCCACCAACACCTCGTCGATCTCGATTACCCGGCTCGCCGCCTCGACCGACCGTCCCGGCAAGTTCATCGGCATGCATTTTATGAACCCGGTGCCGGTGATGAGCCTCGTCGAGCTGATCCGCGGCATCGCCACCGATGAGGAAACCTTTGCGCTGACCCGCGACCTCGCTGTAAAGCTCGGCAAGACCCCAGTTGCGGCCGAGGATTTCCCAGCCTTTATCGTCAACCGCATCCTGTTGCCGATGATCAACGAGGCGGTCTACGTGCTCTACGAGGGGGTCGGCTCGGTCGAGGCGATCGACACGGCGATGCAGCTCGGCGCGAACCATCCGATGGGCCCGCTGGAGCTGGCCGATTTCATCGGTCTCGATACCTGCCTGTCGGTCATGCAGGTGCTCTACGAAGGGCTCGCCGACAGCAAGTACCGGCCCTGCCCGCTCCTGGTCAAATATGTCGAGGCCGGCTGGCTCGGGCGCAAGACCGGTCGCGGCTTTTACGACTATCGCGGGCTGAAGCCGGTGCCGACCCGCTGATCGGCGAATTCGGGGTGCTGGCGCTGCGGCGCCGATCCGATCGACCCAACCTTGTCCTCGGCCGGTCGATCCGTTATCAAGCCGCCACGATCGCGTGCTATCCGATCCTGCGGTCAGCAGCCTGCGGAATGGTTTGCCGGTGACAGCGTGCTTGGATAATTGCCCGGCTCTGGTGCTCAACGCGGATTTTCGGCCGCTGAGCTACTTTCCATTGTCGTTGTGGTCGTGGCAGGACGCGATCAAGGCGGTATTTCTCGATCGAGTCAACATCATCGACCATTACGACGTTCGGGTGCGCAGCCCGTCGGTAGAAATCCAGCTGCCGAGCGTTGTCTCGCTGAAAGAATATGTGCCGGCGGCGCGCCACCCCGCATTCACCCGGTTCAACGTGTTTCTGCGCGATCGCTTCACCTGCCAATATTGCGGCGAGCCCTATCCCTCGCACGATCTGACGTTCGACCATCTGGTGCCGCGCTCGCGGGGCGGCCGTACCACCTGGATCAACGTCGTGACTGCGTGCGGCAGCTGCAATCTCTTGAAAGGCGACCGGCTGCCGCGCGAGAGCGGCATGTATCCGCGCCATCGCCCGGTGCAGCCGACGACGCACATGCTGCAGCAGAACGGGCGCGCCTTTCCGCCCAACTATCTGCACGAGAGTTGGCGCGACTACCTCTATTGGGATACCGTCCTCGACCCGTCCTGAGCAGATGCCTCGCCAAGGCCCAACAGCAGGCACGGCCGTGGCGGCGGGGTGCGCAGACCGCCTGCGGGGCGGGGACGGAGCAGCCTCGTGACCCGCGATCCCGTCGCCTCCAACATCGACAATCTCGTGCGGCGTCTCGATGCGCTGCCAATCCGAGGGTCCTACGGCGCTGTAAAGCCGATCATTGCTGATGTTCCGCCGGAATTGCTGCGGAGCGCCGCCCGTTTCCTGGCCGAGAACTTCGAAGACCGGATTGCTCGATTAAAGCTGCCGGTATCGGTGGTGGCGAGCTACCGCGAGGACGTCTGTCGCATCCACCGCGATACGGGTCGGCTGCCCGACCATTTCTATCGATCCGAGAACGATGTTTTCATCAAAGATTTTTGTATCGCGGCACAGCGGATCATCCCGGTCGGGGCGCAAATCATTCACGAAACCGGCATTTCCCGCCGATTTGTGCTGGGTACACGAGGACGCGAAGCGGTCTACGCCGCCGGATTTTTTCTGCGCACCCGCGGCTTCTCGCCGTTTTACGAGATGCACACCCACGAGCCGGCGCTCGGCGAGTTCAACGACGCGGGGTGGCGGCGCAGCTATTTGCGGATTGCTGCGATTCTGAAGTTAAATCCCGAGATCAAAGGCGTGTTCAGCTCGGCGTGGTATTTCGATCCGGTCATCGAGAAGATATCGCCGCGGCTGGCCTATGTACGAAACATCCCGATGCGGAATGGAGCCCTGTCGATCTATTGCGGCAGCGACGAGGCATCGATCCGTCTTGCCACAAAAACATCGGAAACCCGCAGAAAACTGCACTCCAGCGGTCGCTACCTGCCGACGTCCTACCTTGTCGTCTGGGATCGCCATCACCTGCTGCAATGGGCGGCAGCGCAATCCATGTGAAAAACGGGATCGGCACATGACCGACGCGACACGGCTCGCTACTTCGACAATCAAACTGAGAAAACGCTGTGTTAACCATCAATCGAATTCGTTAACCATAAATAAGGTTCCTAAGAACGTGATGTCGGAGTATTCTGATTAATGGTGGGGCGCGTCGGTGGCAAGTGTAGTTGCTGTCCATGGTCAAGAACGGATTGCTGCACGCGGCCCGCCGTGGCGGGATGTTTGCGCTGTCGCGGCGGGCATCGCGTAAGAGCTTGCGAATCCTTGCCTATCATGGATTGTGGACGACGCCCGGTTATCAGTACGGCAATTACCTGTTTATGACGCCCGAGCAATTCGAACGGCGGATGATCTGGCTGCGAAATTCCTGCTATCCGGTGCTGCGGCTCGGCGCGGCGCTGCAACGGCTCGACCAAGGCGATCTGCCCGACCACGCGGTCGTGATCACGATCGATGACGGCTGGAGCTCGACCTACACCCACATGCTCCCGGTTCTCGAGCGGCTGGGTCTGCCGGCCACGGTTTATGCAACGACGTGGTATTCGGAAAACCAGCTGCCGGTGATCAATGTCGCCGTCGATTACATCCTGCGGCGAACCGGGCAGCCGCGCGGACAATTGCCGGAGTTGGTTGGCGAGATCGAGCAATCGCCCTCGATCGAAGAGCGGGAGCGGGTATTGCGGCAATGCGCGGCCCGGTTTGGCGTGCCGACCGCCCCGTGGTGGGAGGGCCGGCAGTTTCATGTTATGAGCAAGGCCGAAATCGGCGATGCTGACCGACGCGGCCTTGACATCCAGCTGCATACGCATCGTCACCGATCAGGGATGGCGAATTGCGACAATCTTGCGCGCGAAATCGGCGACAACAGGGCGGCATTGGCCGCCGCGTGCGGGCGGCCGGGACAGAGCTTTCGCCATTTCTGCTATCCAAGCGGCGATGCCCCTCTCTCCGCAGCAGGCATTCTGAAGTCGCTCGGGATCGGTTCGGCGACCCTGGTCGAGCCCGGGCTGAACCCGCCCGGCGCCAATCCCTATCGGCTCTATCGCTATCTCGACGGCCGTGCGGTGTCCGATGTGGAGTTCGAGGCTTATTTGAGCGGCGCGCACGCGGCCTACCGAGCAGTGCGGACCGCCAGCCGGCTGCTCACCCGACCACGCCGGGCATCCTAGACCACATGTCCGCCTGAAGACGGGACGACCCGTCTCGCAATATGCCTGCCGCGTTGGACCATCAAAAAGCGCTCCCCCGCATATCCCGCCTGGCGCAGCCGTTGCGGCCGGTGCATCGCTCGGCCTCTTGTCACCCGGCGATAGTTCGGGCTTAATTTTGCCGCGCGGCGATCCGAGCCGCCGATCGTCACAGGAAGAAGGCGGGGTTGCGATGCAGGCGGACCGATCGGCCGAACGGACCAGGCTACTCGGCATTATCCGTCGCAACTCCCTATTAGAAAACAGAGATTTTGTGCTCGCCTCGGGCCGGTCGAGCAACTTCTTCTTCGACATGAAGCGCACGATCTTCGAGCCTGAGGGCGCCGCGCTGACTGCCGACCTGCTGTTCGAGCGGATCGCCGGCGAGGCGGTCGACTTCATCGGCGGATTGGAAACGGGTGCCATCCCGATCGTCGCGGCATTGTGCGCGAAAAGCTGGCCGGAGAAGCCGATCAAGGGGTTTTTCGTCCGCAAGGAGGCGAAGGGCCACGGCACCGACCAGCGCCTCGACGGGCTGCTCGAACCGGGCTCGCGCGTGATCCTGTTCGAGGATGTGACAACCACCGGCGGCTCGGTCATGCAGGCGGTGAACGAGGTGCGCCGGCGCCAATGCACGATCCTCAAGGTGATCACCATAGTCGATCGCCTCGAAGGTGCGGCGGAAGCGTTCGCCAACGCCGGCATCGCGTTTGAGGCACTGTTCACCTGGCGGGACTTCAGTTGACCCGATCGGTCGTCGATCTGGCTGCGGCCCATCTCAAGCGTCAGTTCCAATACCAGACGCAGCGTGATCGTTTCGGCCGGATCGAGGCGCTGCGCGAGCTGGCGATCTACGCGCGCGGGTGCATCGCATCCTCGTTGTCGTCCGGCCAGATGACAGTCGCCTTTGTGCTCGAACGGGTGCTGCACAATTGTGCGGGTGAGCTCGACCGACCGCCGGTGCGGATTTCCGAGATCGCCGAGCTTGGCGACCGCCTGCTTCCGCCGGTGACCCGCGCGGTCGACTTTCTGACGGGCGCCGAGGACGACCCGGTGGAAATCGCCGCCGCCCTGATCCGGGCGCGACCGCCAAGCGACCGCTGAGCACCGGCTCTCCGGTTCGATTGGCCGCGCCTCGGAGGTAACGCCGATCGGCTCGTCCCGCCAGATTGACGCGGTACCACCCGTCCCCTATCTAGCATCCGATGGCGCTGCTACCGATCATCACCGCTCCCGACCCGCGGCTCAAAATCAAGGCGCGGCCGGTCCCCCTCGTCGACGACGAGGTCCGGCAGCTGATGGACGATATGCTGGCGACGATGCGGCAGGCAATCGGCATTGGGCTTGCGGCACCCCAGGTCGGGGTCGCCAAACGGGTCATCGTCGTCGATGTCGCGCGCGACGGCGAGCCGCCGCAGCCGATGATGCTGGCCAACCCCGAGATCCTGTGGCGCTCGTCCGAACTGATGACCGGCAGCGAGGGGTGCCTGTCGCTGCCCGAGCATTATGCCGAGGTAACCCGCCCGGAAAAAATCCGGCTGCGCTACCTCGACTACCAGGACGAGGTTCGCGAGATCGACGCCTCGGGACTGCTCGCGACCTGCATCCAGCATGAGGTCGATCATCTGGACGGCGTGCTGTTTGTCGATCATATCTCGATGGTCAAGCGCGGGATGATCCTGCGCAAGCTCGCCAAGGCGAAGCGCAGCCGCACTCCGGTCGCCGCCTAGGGCAGGCGGCGTGCGGACCGCGCCGCGGGAAGCCCAAGATCGCCGGGAGCCCGGGACCGCCGGGAGCCCGAGATCGCCTGGAGCCCGGGGCCACCGGGGAGCTAATATGTGAACCTCGTTTTTTTTGGCACGCCAAAATTTGCCGCGACCATTCTCGCCACGCTGGTCGGCGCGGGGCATCATCTCCTTGCCGTATATACCCAGCCGCCGCGCCCGGCGCGTCGCGGCCATCGGCTGCAAGCCTCGCCGGTGCAGCTTCTGGCTGAGCACCACCGTCTCACGGTGCGGTGCCCGGCACGGCTGCGCGACCCGGGGGCCGAGGCGGATTTCGCGCGGCTCGGCGCCGATGCTGCGGTGGTGGCGGCCTACGGGCTGATCCTGCCGCCGGCGATGCTGGCGGCACCCCGGCTCGGCTGCCTCAATGTTCATGCCTCGCTCTTGCCGCGCTGGCGCGGTGCGGCCCCGGTCGAACGCGCGCTTCTCGCTGGCGACCGTCAAACCGGGATCACGATCATGCAGATGGAGGCCGGGCTCGACACCGGACCGATCCTGTCGCAGCGGACGCTGCCGATCGGGTCGCAGACCGGCGCCGCCGCGCTGACCGAGGCGTTGGCCGAGCTGGGCAGCGAGCTGATCCTCGCCACGCTGGCGGCGTTGGTGGCGGGCCGGTTCGCGCCACAACCGCAGCCGAGCACCGGCGCTACCTATGCACCAAAGATCCGCGCCGACGAGCTTCGGCTCGATTGGCGCCACCCGGCGGATGCTCTGGAACGGCAGGTGCGCGCGCTCGACGCCTGGTTCGAGCATCGTTGCGAGCGGATCCGCGTCCACGCGGCGGCGCTCGCATGCCGGATCGGCGACACCACGCCAGGCACGGTGCTCGACGACCGGCTCACGGTTGCCTGCGGGCCGGGCGCCGGCGGGCCAGGCGCCGGTGGATCGGGCGCGCTGCGGCTCACCCGGCTGCAGCGGCCGGGTCGCACACCGCTCGATGCGGCCGATCTGCTGCGCGGCTATCCGATCCCGCCCGGAACCCTGCTGCCGTGCCCCGCTATAAGCTGACGATCGAATATGACGGCACCGGACTGGTCGGTTGGCAGCGCCAGCCGCGGGGTCTGTCGGTGCAGCAGGCGCTCGAAACCGCGATCGAACGTTTTTGCGGCGAGCGGGTCGCCGTGCACGGCGCCGGACGCACCGATGCCGGGGTGCACGCGCTGGGGCAGGTCGCGCATTTCGATCTCGCGCGCGAGGTGTCGCCCGAAATCCTGCGCGGTGCGCTGAACCATCATCTGCGGCCGGCGGCAATCAGCGTGCTCACCGCCGCTCGGGTGGGGGCGAGCTTCGACGCGCGGCTCTCGGCCATCGCGCGCCGCTATGTCTACCGGATTCTGAACCGGCGGGCACCGGCGGCGCTCGACCGCGGCCGGGTATGGCGGATCGCACCACCACTCGACGTCGCGGCGATGCGTGCGGGGGCGCGCCATCTGATTGGCCATCACGATTTCACGACCTTTCGCGATCGGCTGTGCCAGGCCAGATCGCCAATGCGCACGCTCGACCGGCTCGATGTCGCCCGCGACGGCGATGAGATTCGCATCGAGGTAGAGGCGCGCTCCTTTTTGCATCGCCAGGTGCGCAACATCGCCGGCACGCTTGAGCTGGTCGGAATCGGCCGGTGGCAACCCGACGATGTCGCCATCGCGCTTGCCGCCTGCGACCGCCGCGCCGGCGGCCCGACTGCTCCGGCCGAGGGGCTCTATCTGGTCGAAATCCGTTATCCCGAGAACGTCTGCGACTAGCCGATGACATGCCATCGGCATGGGGGCAGACAGTCGCACTGTTGCCAAACAGGAACGGTCGCGATTAACTGATCCCGCGGCGGATCGCGGACCGGGAAAATGCCGTTGATCCGCAGACCCGGTGAGAATTTGCAGCGCCGAGCGGAGTCCCTCTTCGGGATACACTTTGGAATACAGCATGCACGAGGCGAGCAATGCGCGCCATGACACGCGGGGCTCATCGCACCGACCCACCACCGATCTTCGGTACCGACCGCGCCGAACCCCGGCTGTTCGCCGAGCCCGATCGTGCTGCGCCGCCCGAGCCCCGCGCGACCGAGCCCCGCGCGACCGATTTCGATCCACCCATGGCATTCGAGCCGCGGCGACCGACGCCTGGACCGGCGCCGATCATCGGGGCACCAGACCTGCGGCTGGCTCCGGCCGCCGCACCCGATCGCGGCACGCTTTCGCACGTCGCGCTCGTCGGGTTGATCGCCGCTGCGACCGTTGCCGCGCTGATCGGCGCCGGCTTCTGGCAGCTCGCCGCTCCGCGGCGCCATGGAGTGGAGCATCACGGAGTTGCCACCGCGGCATCGGGATCGGCCTCGTCGGCGCCGGCGGCACCCGCAGCCGGACCGCCTTCCTCCGAGGCGGGCGTGGCGATTCCCGCACCGGCGGCACAGCTTCCGCCGAGTCCTGCCTCTAGAGTAGCGCCCGCGGTTGTGCACAGCGCCCCGCCGCCACCGGCCCAGGCGACGCTTCCTGAGCATGCCGCCGCATCGCCGCCTCTCGCTCTATCGGGACACGCCGCCATACCGGCAGCGATTACGGCTCCTCTGCCTCCGCCGCCAGAGGCCAAGCCCGCTCCACCCCATCAGACGGCGAGCAGCATCGTTCCGGCTGCACGGCACCTCGAACCTCGCGAGCCGACCCGCGCCGCCGCCAGTCCGACGCATCACTCCTCACCCGAGCGACCGGCAAAAGTGAGCGCGGCATCCGCCAAGCCTGACCTGATCCGTGCCGCGACGGAACACCGGCCATTACGGCCGCGACCGTCGGTTCGCGAGCGATCGGCCTCGGTTCACTCGCCGAGCCGCCCGGATACGGAGATGCGGCGCGTCGCAGACAAGGCGCCGGTGCGGCCGGCATCACGGCATCTGCAGCTGCGTGCTGCTCGGCCCGATCGCTCGCCGCTGCGCGATCACGTCGCCGCTAGTTTGACGCCTCCCCCTTCGGGACCAACACAGGCTTCGGGACAGGCCCAGGCTTCGGGACAGGCCCAGGCTTCGGGACAGGCCCAGGCGCAGGCCTTCGACGAGCTGTTGACACGGCTGACGGCACCGGGAAAGGAGACCGCTACCGCGTCGCCCCGGTCCGAGCCGACCCCGCCGGCACCGGGAAAAGAGACCGCGACCGCGTCGCCCCGGTCCGAGCTGACCCCGCCGGCAGCGGGACAACCCGACCCGTTTGCGCAACGCGGTGGCAACGATGCCGCCTCGGGCAGCTCGCCGAGCCCTCAATAGAGGCTGCCGGCGGTGCGGCTGACGACCAGCCCGAGGACCAGGTCGATCACCACCACAAGGGTCGCTGCACCGCCGTTCGTCTCCAGCGCCACCCGCGCGATGTACCATTCGTAGACGAGGACCGCGATGCCAGCGGCCAACTCGATGATTTGGGTGATCGGATCGCCGAGGAAGCCAGTTTCCTGATCGAGGCCGACCAGCACGAACAGGACGCTCTGCGGCAGCTGGCACCAATTGTAGGGAACCATGAAATCGTAAAAACGATGATCGCGGCCGATCCAGCGCACGACCGACAGCATGATCAGTGGAAACGCAACCCAGGCGATGACATAGGCGATCGTCTCGACCAAGACGATCGGCACAGCGCCCGCTGCCGTCCGCTGCGCCGCGGTCACCCGCAACGCCAGCAGCACCAGATAAAACGGGTAGCACAGGACGCCCGCAGCAAACGACCGCCAGAAGCCTTCCTCGGTCCGCTCGAAACAGGCGAGGCCACGCCGGTCGCCCCGGGCGAGGCGCAGACTGCCGATCACCGCCGACCGCAGCTCCCCCCGCCAATCCGCGCCGGTCATGGGAGGCCGCGTCGCCGGATCAGGGGCGGGCGAAAAACAGGTCGAGAAACGTGCGGTAGATCTCGGTCAGGGCGCCGAGATCGGCGAGCTCGACCCGCTCGTCGGCCTTGTGCATCGTCTGTCCGACGAGCCCGAATTCGACGACCGGGCAATAGCTGTGGATGAAGCGGGCATCCGAAGTGCCGCCGGTGGTGCTGAGCTCGGGCAACCGGCCCGTCACCCGCCGGATCGCCTCACCGAGCACACCGCTGACCGCACCGGTCGCGGCGAGAAACGCCTCGCCGCTGACCGTCACCTCGAGCGCATAGGACCCGCCGACCGCATCGAGCCGCTCACCGAGCCAGCGCCTCAACCTCTCGCCGGTCCAGCGGTCGCCGAACCGGATGTTAAAGACGGCACGCGCCTCGGCCGGGATCACATTGGCGGCCGGGTTGCCGATGTCGATGGTCGAGACTTGCAAGGTCGAGGGCTGAAAATGCTCCGAACCCTGATCGAGCTCCGCCGTGATTAGCGCGTGCAGCATCGCCACCAGGCGATGGGCGGCATTGTCGGCGAGATGCGGATAGGCCGTGTGACCCTGCACGCCCTGCACGCTCAGCCGGCCGGTCAAGCTGCCGCGTCGGCCGATCTTGATCATGTCACCAAGAGCGGCGGCGGAGGTCGGCTCCCCAACGAGGCAGGCGTCGAGCGCCTCACCGCGCGCGGCCAGCCATTCGAGCACCTTCTTTGTCCCGTTGATCCCCACTGCTTCCTCGTCGCCGGTGATCAGGAGACTGATCGAGCCGGCAAAGCCACTACCCTGCTCGGCGAGCCAGCGCTGCGCCGCGGCGACAAAAGCGGCGATGGCACCCTTCATATCGACCGCACCACGCCCCCATAACGCGCCGTCGCGCACGGCCGCGCCAAACGGGTCGAGCGACCAGCTCGCGCGCGCCCCTGGCGGGACGACATCGGTGTGACCGGCAAAGCAGAGATTGGGTCGCCCCGCGCCGTAACGCGCATAGAGGTTGGCGATCGCATCGCTGCCGTCATCACCGCCAAAGACCAGGCGGTGGCAGGTGAAGCCGAGGGCTTCGAGACGATCGGCGACGAGCCCGATTGCCCCCTCATCGCGCGGTGTCACACTCGGTCGGCGGATCAGTTCCGCCGCGAGCGCTGCAGGATCGACCGGGTGCATCCTCAGTCACGCAATAATTCGTTGATCGCTGTCTTGGCGCGGGTCTGTGCGTCCACCGTCTTGACGATGACCGCGCAATAGAGGCTCGGGCCGGGGCGGCCATCCGGCAGTGGCCGACCTGGCAGCGAACCCGGCACGACCACCGAATAGGCGGGAACCCGGCCCCTGTGGACGTGTCCCGTGTTGCGATCCACGATCTTGGTCGTGGCGCTGATAAAGGTGCCCATCGCCAGCACCGAGCCGCGCTCGACGATGACGCCCTCGACCACCTCGCTGCGCGCGCCGATAAAGCAGTCGTCCTCGACGATGACCGGCTCGGCCTGCAGCGGCTCGAGCACCCCGCCGATCCCGACCCCGCCGGAAAGATGGCAATTGGCACCGATCTGCGCGCAGGAGCCGACCGTCGCCCAGGTATCGACCATCGTCCCCTTGTCCACATAGGCGCCGACATTCACAAAGCTCGGCATCAGGACAACATTGGGCGCGATATAAGCCGAACGCCGCACGACCGAACCCGGCACCGCGCGAAATCCGGCGTCACGAAAGCGGTTCGACGACCAGCCGGCAAATTTCGACGGCACCTTGTCCCACCAGCGCGAGGCACCCCGTTCAGGGTCGGTCGGGCCGCCCGGGATCTCGACCATGTCGTTGAGGCGGAACGATAGCAGCACCGCTTTTTTCAGCCATTGATGCACCCGCCAGCCTTCCTCGCCCTTTTCGGCGACGCGCAATTGCCCGGAATCGAGCCCGTCGAGCGCCGCCTCGACGGCGTCACGGGCGGCACCGCGGGTCGCTGGCGAAATCCCGTCGCGCGCCTCCCACGCGGTATCGACGGCGGCGGCAAGAGCGGCATCGGTCATGGCGGTTCCGGGGCTGGCTGCATAGAGTTCGGCGCAACATGATCGAGCCGGCCCGGCGGTGTCAACCGAGGGCGGACCGGCCGCACGGCTCGGCGCTCGGGGGAAGACTTCGCGGCGTGCGCTGTTGCGCCTGGCGCGGGCGATCGGTTAGCCTCGCGCAAAGGTTCAAGGGAGACCATCGTGGGGCAACTGATCCGTTTTGGGTTCGCGGCGGTGCTGGTGATCGGCATTGCCAGCTGCGTCAGCCCGCAATCGCAGGTCGGGCAACGGGAGGATTTGCTCGCCGCCGCCGGTTTTCAGATGCGGCCGGCGGACTCGCCACATCGGATCGCGGCGATGCGCACATTGCCGCCGAACCGGTTTGTTGTGCACATCCGCAACGGCCAGCCGGTCTATCTCTACGCCGACCCGTTCGATTGCAATTGCCTCTATTTCGGCACGCAGCAGAACTGGGACACCTTCCGACAGGAAGTGTTCGCGCGGCAGATCGCCAACGAAAACGAGATGTCGGCGATCATGAACCAGCAATCCTGGGATTGGGGTCCATGGGCCTGGCCGTAATCGGGCTGGTCGTGATCGCGCGAGGCGGGCCGCGGGCAATCGCCCACACCTCGCACTTCACCGCGCTTTTTTGAACCCCTTCGAGTGCATGCAGCTGTCGAAGACCTGGTCAGCATAGTCGCCAGCCTGCTCGCGCAGCGACTGGTCCATGATCCCGCCGGTCCGGGCGAGCTGCCAATTGCCGCCGAGCGTGGCGCTGATGTCCTGATTGATCCTGCCTTCTCTCGCCGCCGCCGCATCCGCCTGGTCGCGGCAATCACCGGCCGCATTCGCCATCGCCGCCTGGTCAGCACCGGACTTGACCCAGCCGGATTTCGACGCCGCGCATGCCGCCAGCAGCATCGTGAGGGCGAGTATCGTGCCCGCAATGATCGTCGCGCCGCGATCGCGGCTGGTCGGCTGGCGGCTCACTTCCGCTCCCGCGTTAGCTTGCCCGGCTGGTGCCCATCACGGTGCCGCGCCGTCGCACCCGATTCGCACTACCGCTCGATTTCGGGTTCCACGTCACCCTCTTAGCGCTCGGTCAGCTTCAGCTCGATGCGCCGGTTGCGAGCGTAGGCCTGCGGGGTGTCGGCGGGATCGATCGGGTCGGTATCGGCGTATCCGGCCCCGGACAGCCGATCAGCCGGAATCCCTTGCTTGATCGCATAACGCACGACCGAGAGCGCGCGCGCCGTCGATAATTCCCAGTTCGATGGGAATTGCGGCGTGTCGATCGGCCGCTTGTCGGTATAGCCGCTGACCTGCAAAACCCAGTTGATGTCGGGCGGGATCTCTGTGGCGATCTCTTTCAGCGCGGCGAACACGGGTGCCAACTCCTGCTTTGCCGCCGCGGTCAGCTCGGCATTCCCCGGCGCGAACAGAACCTCCGACTGGAACACGAAGCGGTCGCCGACGATCCGGATATCCGGCCGGTCGCCGACGATCGCGCGCAATCGGCCGAAAAATTCCGAGCGGTAGCGGTCGAGCTCGGCGACCTTGCTCGCCAGCGCCACGTTGAGCTTTTGGCCGAGATCGGCAATTTGCGTCTCTTGGGTCTTGGCCTTGGCCTGTGAAATGTCGAGCGCCGCGGCGATCGCGGACAATTGCTGGCGCAGCGCCGCGATCTGCTGGTTCAGCTGATCGACCTGGGACAAGGCGCTCGCGCTGATCTTCTTCTGCGCCGCGAGCTGACCCGTGGCCTGCGTGGTCTCGGCCGCCGCGGCTTTAGCCTCCCTGGTCAGCCCGGTTATCTGCACATTGAGCCGGGTGCGCTCGCTCTCGGCGCTCTTGAGTTGCGCGGTTAGCCGCACGGCACCCTGCCGCAAGGTGGTGTTGGTGCTTTTTTCGAGCGATAAGAGATCGGCTAGCTGGTCCACCTGATGCTGCAATTTGTGCAACGCCTCGTTGCGGCCCGAGAGCGCCGCGGAGAGATAGAACTGGCCAGCGGTGAACACCAACAATATGAAGATGATCACCATCAACAGCTGCGACAGCGCATCGACAAAGCCTGGCCAGATGTCGATGCTCGAGCGGCGCGAGCTTCTGCGGGCGAGAGGCATGGCGACGCCGGTGGCGCAGACTCAGCGCCGGCCGTCTTCGGCGAGTGCTGCGATGGTGCGGGCGAGAATGCGGATTTCGCCGCGCAATTCCTGCACGCTCTGGGCTCGCCCTTGGACGAGATCTTCGGTCAGACGCGCAGCATATCCCTCGATGTTGCGTAGATGGCCGCGCAGCGCGTCGTCCTGGCCGGCCGAATTGTCGGCGAGGCGGGCCAGCGCCGGCTTCAATTCGAGGTGGTTCTCGGCGAGCCGCAGCATCAGCATCTGTCCCGCCTTCATCTGGTCGCCGAGCACCCCGAGCCTGTCGGTCAAGTTGATCAGCGTGGCGTTGGCCCCGATCCGGCTCTCCTCGCCACGGGCGATGATCCGCTGCAAATTCTCCAGGCTGTCGGCGGTCTGTTCGAGCAGGGCCTGAATATAGGCGGGGACCGAGGCCTCCCCGCCGTCGCCAAGACCGCCGCCCGACAGCCGGGTATAGGCCGACAGCCATTCCTCGAGATCGTTGTAAAAGCGGTTCTGCGCCTGCCCGGCCTGGAGATCGAGAAAGCCGAGGACGAGACTGCCGGCGAGCCCGAACAGCGACGCGCTAAAGGCTGTGCTCATACCGGCCAATGGCGATTGGAGACCGGCTTTGAGATTGGCAAAGGCGCGCGTCAGATCGCTACCGCCAAGGTTCAACCCGCCGATCACGCCGCCGACCGACCGCAAAGTTTCCAAGAGCCCGTAAAAGGTGCCGAGCAGCCCCAGAAAAATCAGGACCCCGATAAGATAGCGCGAGGCTTCGCGGGTTTCGTCGAGGCGCGAGCTGATGCCGTCGAGCAGCGTCTGCAACGAGCTCGCCGACAGGCTGACATGGCCGACCTGGCGGGCGCCGAGCATGCGCGCCATCGGCGCCAGCAGACGCGGCATCGGACGGCGGCTGGTGATCGGCTCCTCGCCGCCCGCCTCGCGGTGGCGAAAACTCTCGATCCATTCGATCTCGGGATCGAGCAGCAGCACCTGGCGGAAGATGTAGGCGATGCCGGCGAGCAGGATGGCGAGGATCACCCCGTTGACCGCGGGATTGCCCATAAAGGCGGTGAGCAGTGAGCGTCCGAGCACCGCCGCCAGCGCCGCGACCAGGATCAGGAACACGGTCATGCGCATCAGAAAGCGCCGCGAGCGGTTCATAACGCACCCCCGCGCCGATTGCTCACCACCCGGTTGCTCATCACCCGCGCCCCCACCGAGCGCCGCTCCGCCACCGCGACCGGGCCCGTCCGCAGCACGCCAACCGGTCGAGCACGATCCACGATCGTCAGCCCTCGCGAACCCCCGTCGGGGCGCAGCCTATCACAGATTTGCCGACCGCGCCGAGACTGCGCCGGCCGACCGCGCCGCATCGCGGATCAAGGCGGCGAGCGAGAGATGCAGGTGGTCGTTGGCGGCCAGCACATCGCCGCTCGTCATCATCTCATGGCCGCCCGAGAGGTCGCTCACATAGCCGCCCGCCTCGCGCACCAGCAGCATCCCGGCGGCGATGTCCCATGGCTTCAGCCCGAATTCCCAGTATCCTTCGTAACGTCCGGCGGCGACATAGGCGAGATCGAGCGCCGCAGCGCCGAGCCGGCGCACGCCACTCGTCGCGCCCATGACCGCCGACAGGCCCGCCAGATAGGGATCGTGAGATGTGCCGCGAAGCGTCGGAATGCCGGTGGCGATCACCGCTTCACCAAGCCGCCGCCGTGCCGACACCCTGAGCCGGCGATCGTTGGCATAGGCGCCAAGACCCTTTTCGGCTGAATACATCTCGTCCCGCGTCGGATCGTAGACGACACCGGCGACAATCTCGCCGTCGCGTTCGAGCGCGATCGAGATCGCAAAATGCGGGATCCCGTGGAGAAAGTTGGTGGTGCCGTCGAGCGGGTCGACAATCCAGCGGTGGCGCGGGTCCGATCCGGTTTCGGCGCCCCCCTCCTCGAGCAGCAACGAATAGCCGGGGCGCGCGCGGGTCAGCTCGGTGCGCAAAATGCGCTCGGCCTTCAGATCCGCGGTCGAGACAAAATCGCCCGGTCCCTTGATCGAGACCTGGAGCTGCTCGACTTCGCCAAAATCGCGCAACAGGCCGCGCGCGGCTTTGAGCGCGGCATTCGCCATCACATTCAGAACCGGAGAGCGCATGGCCATGCCGCCCCCACCCGACCGCGGCTCAGTCCTTCGCTCGCTCCATATAGCTGCCATCGGCGGTGCTGACGACGATGCGGGTGCCGGCCTCGATATAGGGCGGGATCATGACCCGCCGCCCGTTGTCGAGCTTGCCGGGCTTATACGACGAGGACGCGGTCTGGCCGCGCACCACCGGGTCGGCCTCGACCACTTCCATGACGACACTCGGCGGCAGCTCGACGGAAAGCGGCGTGGTCTCGTGCAGCATCACCGTGCAGATCATCCCGTCGCGCAAAAAGTCGGCGGGCTCGCCGATCATGTCGGTCGGGATCGCGATCTGCTCGAAGCTGTCATTGTCCATAAACGTCGCCTGGCCGTTTTCGGTGAACAGAAACTGCATCTCCTTTTCGTCGAGGCGGACGCGCTCGACGGTTTCCTGCGTGCGGAAGCGGTCGTTGAGCTTGATGCCGCTGCGCAGATCGCGCATTTCGACCTGGGCGAAGGCCCCGCCCTTGCCGGGCTGGACCAGTTCGCGCTTCAGCACGATCCAGAGCTTGCTCTGGTATTCGAGGACATTGCCCGGCTTGATGTCGATGGCGTTGATCTTCATGACGGAGGTCCCGATAGGGCGCGGTCGAGCGCGGCTGTTGTCGAGAAATTAGCACGGGGCGGGCCGACGGCAAGCAGGAGGGCGGGAGCGGATGCAGCAATGGTGGCACAGGGAGCGCTTTGCCCGGCGGCGCGGGCGGCTCGAACAGCGCAGCCGGCTCCTCGGCGCGGTGCGCGAATTTTTCGCGGCACGCGATTTTATCGAAGTCGAGACGCCAGCGCTGCAGGTGAGCCCAGGGCTCGAACCGCATCTCCTGGCCTTCAGCACGACGCTCCACAATCCGCGTGACGGCAGCACGCGGCGTCGCTATCTGCACACCTCGCCCGAATTCGCGATGAAAAAGCTGCTGGTCGCCGGGATGCCGCGGATCTGGCAGCTCGCCCATGTGTTCCGCGACGGCGAGCGCGGTCCCGGCCACCATCCGGAATTCGCAATGCTCGAATGGTATCGCGCCGGCGCCGGCTGGCGCGAGCTGATCGACGATTGCACCCTTCTGTTGCGTGCCTGCCAGGAGGCGGCCGGTGCCGCGGCGCTCGCCTGGCACGGTCGCGCCGCCGACGCCGCGGCGCCATGGCACGAGATCAGCGTCGCCGAAGCCTTTGCCCGCCATGCCGGGATCGACATCCTGGCGACCGCTCCCGATCCGCTGCAGCCGGATGTTGCCTTGCTCGCAGCGGCAGCACGTCGGATCGGCATCGAGCCGCACCCGGGCGACGATTGGGAGGCACTTTATTTCCGGGTCTTTCTGGAGCGGATCGAGCCCACTCTCGGTGTTGGCGCGCCGACGGTGCTGACCGGCTATCCGGCCTCGATGGCCGCGCTGGCGCGCTGCGATCCGGCCGATCCACGGGTGGCCGAGCGTTTCGAGCTCTACGTCTGCGGTCTCGAGCTCGCCAACGGTTTTGGCGAGCTGACCGATCCGGCCGAGCAGCGCGCCCGCTTTGTCGCCGAGCAGCAGCGCAAACAAGCGCTCTATGATGAAGCCTACCCGATCGACGAGGATTTTCTCGCCGCCCTCGAATACGGCATGCCGGAGGCGGCCGGCATCGCGCTCGGCTTCGATCGCCTCGTCCTGCTGGCGACTGGTGCCGCCGACATCGAAGACGTGCTGTGGGTTCCGGTGCGCTGAATGAGTGACCGACGAAGCGGTTGACGCCGGGCCGATCACGGCGGACAAAAGTCGGACAAATAACGGGCCGGCAATAAGCCGGCTCACGAACAGGAGGCAATCGTGCACGAAGACGCCGTTCTCGGCTCGCCGCCGCGTTGGTACCGCACCCTCAACCGCGAACAATGGCGGGTGCTCGCCGCCTCGAACCTTGCCTGGCTGTTCGACGGGTTCGAGATCTATGCGCTCTTTCTGACCGTCGGCTTTGCGCTTCACCAGCTGCTGGCACCGGCGCAATATGCGGCATTGCCGCGCTATGCGGGCTATGTGCTGGCGACGACCGTGTTCGGCTGGGCGACCGGTGGCGTGATCGGTGGCATCATCGCCGATTATATCGGCCGCAAGCGCACGATGATGCTGGGATCCTCGCCTATTCCTTGACCACCGGGCTCTCCGCGATCGCCTGGAGCTGGGAATCCTTCGCGGTGCTGCGGTTCCTGGTCGGGGTCGGGATCGGCTCGGAATGGGCGACCGGGGCCTCGATCGTCTCCGAATTGTGGCCCGATCACGCCCGCGGCAAGGGCGGCGGTCTCCTGCAATGCGGCGCCGGCATCGGCAGCTTTATCGCCTCCGGGGTGTGGCTCCTGATCGGCGGGCTCAGCCCTCACTCCTGGCGGTTCATGTATCTGGTCGGGATCCTGCCGGCGCTCCTGGTGCTGTGGGTCTGGCGCAGCATGCCGGAATCGGCGCGCTGGGAGGGGTCGGACGCGCGCCGTCGCGAAGCCCGCGCCCAGCAGCAGAGCGGCGTCGTGCTCGAAGGCGAGTCGGCGGCGCTGACCCGCTTCACGGTGACCGACATGTTTCTTGATCGCAGTGTGCGCCGGCGGCTCGTCGTCGCGTTTCTGATGATGCTCTCGGTCACCTTCGGCTTCTGGGGGGTCGCGACCTTTGTCCCGACTTATGTCGGCACGGTCGCCGTCAAGGCCGGGCTGCCGGCGCCGTACTATGTGGCGCTGGCCGGGCTGCTCGGCACCGGGGTCGCAATCTTCGGCTTTATCGCGCTCGGCTTTCTGTCCGATGCGATCGGCCGCAAGCCGACAGCGATGCTCTATTACGCGATGTGCCTGATCCTGACCCCGATCGTCTATCTATGGGCCAGCGACATGGGCGCTTTGCTCGTCGCGGTCGCCATCTTCGGCTTTTTCACCGGCGGGATCTGGGCCTGGGCACCGGTCTGGCTGCCCGAGCTGTTTCCGACCCGCATGCGCGGCACCGCGGTCGCGTTCTGCTTCAACGCGCCGCGCTGGGTTTCGTGCATCGGCCCGCTGATCGCCGGCACGCTGATCGTCGCTCTCGGCGGGTATGGCAAGGCGGCGACAATCGTCGGCCTGTTCTTTATCGTCGGTGTCATTGCCGCGCTCTTCCTGCCCGAAACCAACGGCAAGCCGCTGCCCGAAACCGTCTGAGCACACCGTGCGGGTCAGCGCCTGGCCGTATTTTTCGGGCGCTCGAAGCGCTGCCGATCCGGTGGCGGCGCAGGAAAGCCTTGGAACGCCGCCTCGGAACGTCCGGGAACGCTATGTCGGCGCGATGGGTTTCGCGTATAGAGGATCACTTCACCCTTCGAGGCCCCCGCGCGATGAATTCCCGTCCCCGACCGCGTCCCCTGGTGCTGTGCATTCTCGATGGCTGGGGCGAGCGCGCCGCCGACGCCGACAATGCGATCGAGAGTGCCAAGACCCCGGTGTGGCACCGGCTGATGGCACGCTGGCCGCATGCGCGATTGCAGGCGAGCGAGCACCATGTCGGGCTGCCCGATGGGCAGATGGGCAATTCCGAGGTTGGCCACACCAATCTCGGGGCCGGCCGGGTGGTCGTGCAAGATCTGCCGCGGATCGATGCGGCGATCGCCTCGGGCGAGCTGGCGCGGATGCCGGCCTTGCGCAATTTCATCGCTGCGCTGAAGAAGAGCGGCGGCACCGCGCACCTCTTCGGGCTCCTGTCGCCGGGCGGAGTCCACTCGCATCAGCACCAGATCGCGGCGCTGGCCCGCATTCTCGCCGAGGCCGGGGTTCCGGTCGCGGTGCATGCGGTGCTCGACGGTCGCGACACGCCGCCCAAATCGGCGCTGTCCTGCGTCGCGGATTTCGAGCGGGAGGTCGCCGGGCTCGCCGGACTGCGGATCGCGACCGTCGTCGGCCGCTATTACGCGATGGATCGCGACCAGCGCTGGGACCGGGTCGAACGGGCCTACCGGTTGTTGATCACCGGGGAGGGCGAGGCCGCTTCGACCGCAGCCGCTGCGATCAAGGCCGGCTATGCCCGCGGCGAGACGGATGAATTCGTGCAGCCGGCGGCTGTCGGCGGCTATCGGGGGATGCAGGACGGTGACGGCCTGCTGCTGGCAAATTTCCGGGCCGATCGGGTGCGCGAGATTGCCGGCGCATTGCTCGACCCAGATTTTTCCGGGTTCTCCCGCGGCCGGCGGATCCACTTCGCCGCCGCCGTCGGGCTGGTCGAATATTCGACCGAGCTCAGCCCGAGGCTCGCGACCCTGTTCCCACCCGAGAAGCTCGACGACACTTTTGGCGAGATCATCTCGAAGGCCGGGCTCAGCCAGCTGCGCATCGCCGAGACCGAGAAATACGCGCATGTCACGTTCTTCTTTAATGGCGGGCGCGAGACCGTGTTTGCCGGCGAAGAGCGCATTTTGGTGCCGTCGCCGCGGATCGCGACCTACGACCAGCAGCCGGCGATGTCGGCGCCGGCCGTCACCGACAAAGTCGTCGAGGCGATCGAGTCCGGCCGCTTTGATGTCATCGTGCTGAACTATGCCAATGCCGACATGGTTGGACACACCGGTCGCCTCGATGCCGCGATCGCCGCGGTCGAGACGCTCGATCATTGCCTCGGCCGGCTGGCAGCGGCGGTCGAGGCGGCCGGTGGCACGCTCGTCGTCACCGCCGATCACGGCAATGCCGAGACGATGCGCGACCCCACGACGGGCGAGCCGCACACCGCGCACACGCTGAACCCGGTGCCGCTGATGGTCGTCAACCCGCCCGCGGCAATCGAGCACATGCGGGACGGAACGCTCGCCGATGTCGCGCCGACGCTGCTGAGCTTGCTGAGCCTGCCGCAGCCCGCGGCGATGCGCGGCCATTCGCTGATCGCGCCACCCGCGGCCCGACCCCGCTCGAACGAGGCACGCCATGCCGCCCAATAAGCACTGGGATACCAATAAGCACCGGGATACCAATAAGCACCGGGATAAAGGAGCGCCGGGCCAGGCGAGCGCCGGGCGGTGCAGTGCTGCGATCTTGATTACCGCCCACCGCGGCGGATATCATTAGCGGCTCTTCGGGTCGAAGGCCTTCGAGGGTGCGTGGATGAAACGGTTGGGGTTGATCGCCGCGGCGGTGGTAGCGGTCGTCGGCTTTTCTCTGCAGCAGGATGTGGCCGCGGCGGCAGCGAATTCTTCGGAAACCTACAAAGAGTTGAACTTATTCGGTGAGGTGTTCGAGACCGTGCGCGCCGACTATGTCGGCAAGGTCAAGGACGAGCAGCTGATCGAATCGGCGATCAATGGCATGCTGACGTCGCTCGATCCCCACTCCAATTATCTGAACAGCAAGAACTTCGACGACATGAAGGTGCAGACTCGCGGCGAGTTCGGCGGGCTCGGCATCGAGGTGTCGATGGAAAACGGCCTCGTCAAGGTGATCTCGCCGATCGACGACACGCCAGCGGCGCGCGCCGGGTTGAAGCCGGGTGATCTGATCACCCAGCTCGACGGCAAGCCGATCCAGGGCATGACCCTGCCGCAGGCGGTCGAAAAGATGCGCGGACCGGTGAACAGCGACGTCACGCTGACAATCCAGCGCAAGGGACGCGACCCGTTCAACGTCAATCTGACGCGGGCGACGATCCACATCAAGTCCGTGCGCTCACACCTGGTCGGCGGCGATATCGGTTATATCCGGATCACCTCGTTCAACGAGCAGACCGATGTCGGGCTCAACAAGGCGATGAATACCCTGAAGCAGCAGGCCGGCAGCAAATTGCACGGGATCATTCTCGATCTGCGCAACAATCCCGGCGGGCTGCTCGACCAGGCGGTGGCGGTCTCGGATGATTTTCTCGACCGCGGCGAGATCGTTTCGACCCGCGGACGCAACCCCGACGATGCGCAGCGCTACGATGCGCGCCCCGGTGACATAGCAGCCGGGCTGCCGATTGCGGTGCTGATCAATGGCGGGTCGGCCTCGGCGAGCGAGATCGTCGCTGGCGCGCTCAAGGATCATCATCGCGCGATCCTGCTCGGCACCCGCTCGTTTGGCAAAGGCTCGGTGCAGACGATTATCCCACTGCCGGGGCACGGGGCGATGCGGCTGACGACAGCGCGCTACTACACTCCGTCGGGCCGCTCGATCCAGGCCGAGGGCATCGAGCCCGACATCGTCGTGGAGGCGGCCAAGATCGAGACCCCGCCAGCCAAACCCGGGACCAAGGTCGCAGCGCTCGCCGCGACCAAGAGCAACGATGCCGACGACGACGAGGGCGATTCGGTCGATCAGTCGATCATGGGCACGGCCGCCGACTACCAGATGATGCGCGCTGCCGACATGCTACGCGGCATGGCTCTGTTCAACGGCCGCATGGTCAATTGAGCGCCGCGCCTGCCGGCAGGGCAGCGGGTTCCGGGAAGAGGCCAATGAACGATCAGGCCGGCCGCACCGAGGGTTACCGTCTGGCGGTCGGGATCATGCTGTTGAACGGGCAGGGGCAGGTCCTGGTGGCTCGGCGTGCCGATATACCGGCGACACCGGCGTGGCAGATGCCGCAAGGCGGCATCGATCCTGGCGAGACCCCGCGGCAGGCGGCGATGCGCGAGCTTGCCGAGGAGATCGGCACCGGCAAGGCCGAAATCGTCGCCGAAAGCCGCGACTGGCTGACGTACGATCTGCCGGCGGCGGTGGCCGCAACGCTGTGGGGCGGCCGTTATCGCGGTCAGTGCCAGAAATGGTTTATGATGCGGTTCAACGGGTGCGACGCGGATATCGAGCTCGCCAGCGAGCACGCCGAGTTCGATGCCTGGCGCTGGGTGGCGCTGGACGAATTGCCCGAGCTGATCGTGTCGTTCAAGCGGCAGCTCTACCTCGACATCGTGGCCGAATTCCGCGAACGCTGCCGCGAACTTGGCGCAGCCTGAGACTGCAGCCTGAGACTATAGTGCCCGATCGGGGCACCGCGTGCCCCAGATCGGCCGAAGACCGTGGACGCGGAGTGACGCCCGGATCGGCCCGCGCCCGTGAACCACCGCGCGAACCACCGCGCCCAAATCGCCCCGCCTAGACCGCGGGGGCCCGCAGCGGCTTGAGGTCGGGGGCGGGGCGCAGCGCCGCTTCGGTCTTGGCTTGCAATGCGGCAAAATCGATGTCTTCAGCAATCTCGCGGACCACGAGTCCCTCGCCCGTCACGTCGATCACCGCGAGATCGGTGTAGATTCGGCGCACCGCGGCGGCGGCAGTCAGAGGATAGCCGCAGCGCCGGCGAATGCGCGGCGCGCCCGAGCGGGTGGTGTGCTCGAGCAGCACGCGGATCTCCTTGGCGCCGACCGCCAGGTCCATCGCGCCCCCGACACCGGGCGGGAACCCGGGATCGTCGGTCGTCCAATTGGCGAGATCGCCATTCTCGGCCACTTCGAACGCGCCGAGCAGCGCCAGATCGAGATGACCGCCGCGGATCATCAGAAACGAATCGGTGTGGTGGACATAGCTGCCGCCGGTGACGAGGGTGATCGGCTGCTTGCCCGCATTGATCAGGTCGGGATCAGCCTCGTTGGCGCCGGGCGCCGGGCCGACGCCGAGAATGCCGTTTTCGCTGTGCAGCACGATCTCGCGTCCCTCGGGGATGAAATCCGAGACCAGCGTCGGCAACCCGATCCCGAGATTGACGTAGGCGCCGTCGGCGAGATCCTGCGCGGCCCGCCAGGCGATCTGGCGACGTTTCAGCGGCATTGCTCTCCTCCAGTAACCCGACAATGAGCAGCGAAAACACCTTCGAACGCAAAAGCCGCCAAGGCTAACGCAAAAGCCGCCGGAGCGCACAAAATACGCCGCCGGCGCGAAATCGCCGCGGGCTCAGGACAAGAGGCACGCCAGCACCGCGTTGAGGCGCTGCCGGCCGGCGTCGGTCGCTGAGAGGCGCTCCTTGTCGAGGGTCACAAAGCCGCCTTCGATGAGCCGGGCGAGACCGGGTCCGAGCAAGATTTCGAGACTGGTCCCGGCGAGGTGCTCGAGATCAGCACGGGTGACGCCTGCGACCAGCCGCAGACCCATCATCAGCATCTCCTCGACCGCGGTTTCGCGCCTGATCGCGGTCGTTTCATCAAGGCCGGTGCCGGTGGTCTCGACCGCCGCGAGCCAGCGTTCCGGCAGCCGGTGCTGATGGGTCGCATGCTTGACACCGCCGAAGGACAGCCGGCCGTGCGCGCCGGGGCCGATCCCGGCGTAATCGCGGTAGCGCCAATAAGCGAGGTTGTGGCGGCATTCGGCGCCGGGGCGGGCGTGGTTCGAGATCTCGTAGGCCGGCAGCCCGCGCGCGGCGAGACACTCCTGGGTCATCTCGAACAGTGCCACGGTGGTGTCCTCGTCGGCCGGCACCAGCGCGCCGCGCCGCGCCAAGGTAGCAAAGGACGTGCCGGGCTCGATTGTCAGCTGGTAGAGCGACAGATGGTCACCGGCGAGACCCAGCGCTTCGCCAAGCTCGCGCCGCCAATCGGCGAGGCTCTGGCCCGGACGGGCATAGATCAGATCGAACGAAAAGCGGGCAAAATTGTCGTGCGCCAGCTCGAGCGCGGCGATCGCCTCGGCCCGGCCGTGGGCTCGGCCGAGAAACCGCAACGCCGCGGGATCGAGCGCCTGCACACCGAGCGACAGCCGGTTGACCCCGGCCGCGGCAAAGGCGCGAAATCGCGCAGCCTCTGCCGAATTGGGGTTGGCCTCGAGCGTGATCTCGATATCGGCTGCGACGCGCCAGTGCCGGTGCACCCGTTCGAGGAGTGCCGCGACGGTCTCGGGCGCCATCAGCGAGGGGGTGCCGCCGCCAAAAAACACCGACCCGACTTCGCGCCCCGGCAGAAATTCGGCCTGGTGGTCGAGCTCGGCCAGCAACGCCCGCGTCCAGCGCCTGCCATCGACACTGTCGCGCACATGGCTGTTGAAGTCGCAATACGGGCATTTCGAATGGCAGAACGGCCAATGGACATAAACAGCAAGCTGTGATTCTCGCTCGTCACCCTTAGGGGCGCAGCCGGAGCGCTGCGCGGCGCCGGTCTCTGCGCTCATCCCGATCGGCCGGCAAAGCACGCATCGACCAGCTTGGCAAAGGCGCGGGCGCGGTGACTGACGAGGTGCTTTGCGGCCGGGTTCATCTCGCCAAAGGTCTCGGCGCCGCCGTCCGGCAGAAACATCGGGTCGTAGCCAAAGCCCCGCTCCCCGCGCGGCGGCCAGACGAGATGGCCCGCCACCTCGCCGCGAAACAACGCGACCTCGCCATCGGGCCAGGCGAGCGCCAGCACCGCGATGAACTGAGCGGCGCGATCACGGTCGCCCAGCTCGCGCTCGACGCGCGCCATCGCCGCCGCAAAATCCCTCTCCGGTCCCGCCCAGCGCGCCGAATAGATGCCGGGAGCACCGTCCAGCGCTGGTACGACGAGACCGGAATCGTCGGCGAGCGCCGGCAATCCGCTCTTCTCCGTCGCAGCGCGCGCCTTCAGCTCGGCATTGGCCTCGAAGCTGTCGCCGGTCTCCTCCGGCTCCGGCAGACCGAGCGACGCAGCCGAAACCGCAGCAACTTCGAACGGCAGCAAAAGCTCGCCGATTTCGACGACCTTGCCGGGATTATGGCTGGCGATGACCAGCCGGTCGCCGATAAAGGCACGGGTCATTGCGGCGCGCCAAGACCGAGCGCTGCGCGCTGCCGGCGGGTCAGCTCGGCGATGCCGAGCCGCGCCAGCCGCAGCATCTCGGCGAACAGCGTTTCGTCGAACGGAGCACCCTCCGCGGTCGCCTGGATTTCGACAATGCCGCCTTCGCCAGTCAGCACGAAGTTCGCGTCGGTCAGCGCTTGCGAATCCTCGGCGTAATCGAGATCGAGCACCGCATCGGCACCGATGATCCCGCACGATACCGCGGCGACGCTATCGGCGAGCGGCAGGGCGGTGACCTGCCCGGCGGCGACGAGTTTTTCGAGCGCCTGGCGAAGCGCCACATAGCTGCCGGTCACCGCCGCGGTGCGGGTGCCGCCATCCGCCTGCAACACGTCGCAATCGATGCGGATTTGCCGTTCACCGAGCGCGCGCAATTCGGTGACGGCGCGCAGGCTGCGGCCGATCAGGCGCTGGATCTCTTGAGTGCGACCGCTCTGGCGGCCGCGCGCCGCCTCGCGGTCGGTACGGGTCGCGGTCGAGCGCGGCAGCATGCCATATTCCGCGGTCACCCAGCCTCGCCCAGTGTTACGCAGAAATGGCGGCACCCGCTCCTCGACCGAGGCGGTGCACAGCACATGGGTGTCGCCGAATTTCGCCAGGCACGAGCCCTCGGCATATTTGGCGATACCGGGCTCGAGGCTGACCGGACGCAGCGCATCGGGGGTGCGTCCCGAGGGTCGCATCGTCGTCTCCACCTTGCTTCGGGGTGCCGCGGCACGCTACGCGCGAGCGCCGGCCGCGTCCAGTCTCCCCGCGTCCAGTCTCCCCGCGTCCAGTCTCCCCGCGTCCAGTCTCCCCACGTCCGGTCTCGCCACGTCCGGTCTCGCCACGTCCGGTCTCGCCACGTCCGGTCTCGCCACGTCCGGGGCGCCGGCGGCCTAAAAAAGACGACCCTGCTCCGCACGCGGCGCCGTCCGCCGCACCGGGCGGCGCGGGGTGCGGCCGGCGATGGCACCGATCCTGCCGTCATAGAATTCGAGGTCGAGCGCGGCGCCGAGCCCGATCTTGGCCGCCTCGGTCACGACGCGGGCGTCGTCATCTCGGACCACGACATAGCCGCGTGCGAGCAGGCTCTCGTGCCGCTCGGAATGGGTCGCGAGCCGACCGGCGAAATTGTCGAGCGCGTCGCGCCCGGCGGCGAACGAGCGCAGGACGGCGCCGCGCAACCGGCTCTCGCTGTCGCCGAGGCGCGCGCCGGCACGATCGAGATCGGCCCGCAGCACCTCGGGGCGCAGCCGCACCGCGGCCAGATCGAGGCGATGCCGGGCGCCGCGCAAATGCCGCTCGGCGGCGAGCCGCAACCGCTCGGCACGATCGTCGAGGCGCTGTGCCGCGGCCCCGATCAGATCGTGCGGCGAGGGGAGGCCACGCGCGAGACCGGCGAGATTGAGGCGGCGCTCGGCGAGGAGGCGGGCGAACCCCCCGGACAGCCGCGACGCCTTGGCGGCGAGTTCGGCCGCGAGGTCGAGCCGCACCGGCACTGCCATCTCGGCCGCGGCGGTCGGGGTCGGTGCCCGCCGGTCGCTGGCGTGGTCGATCAGCGTCGTATCGGTCTCGTGCCCGACCGCCGAGATCAGCGGAATGCGCGAGTTCGCGGCGGCGCGCGCCACGATCTCTTCGTTGAACGCCATCAAATCTTCGAGGCTGCCGCCACCGCGGGCGACGATGATCACATCGGGCCGCGGCACCAGGCCGTCGCCACGCAACCGGTTGAACCCGGCGATCGCCGCCGCCACCTGCGCCGCCGCCCCCTCCCCCTGCACCGCCACCGGCCACAATAGCACGCGGCGCGGAAACCGGTCGGCGAGACGATGCAGGATGTCGCGGATCACCGCCCCGGTCGGTGAGGTCACAACCCCGATCACGGCCGGCAGAAACGGCAGCTTCTGCTTGCGCTCGGCCGCGAACAAACCTTCCGCCGCAAGCCGCTGGCGCCGTTCCTCGAGGAGCTTGAGCAATGTGCCGATCCCGGCGAGCTCGATCCGGTCGATCACCAGCTGGTATTTCGAACGCCCGGGATAGGTCGTCAGCCGTCCGGTGCAGACCACCTCCATCCCGTCCTCGGGCTTGACCGCGAGGCGAATCGCGGTAGTCCGCCAGCACACCGCGTCGAGCACCGCATCGGTGTCCTTGAGGGCGAGATAGCAATGCCCCGAGGCATGGCGCTTGAAGCCGGAAACCTCGCCACGCACCCGGACATGGCTGAAACCATCCTCGATCGAGCGCTTGAGTGCCAGCGACAGCTCGGAGACGGTATACTCGGTCAGGTTCGAGCCGGGCGGCACCGCGATCACGAGATCGTTCATCCCCATATGATAGCGGAGCAGAGGAGGAAGCGCGAATGCGGGTGCTGGTGGTCGGCTCGGGCGGACGTGAGCACGCGCTCGCTTGGGCAATCGCCGCCTCGCCGCTGGTGGACCGGCTTTATTGCGCGCCGGGCAATGCCGGGATCGCCGCGGAGGCTGAATGCGTGCCGATCGGCGCGACCGACATTACCGCGCTCATCGGGTTTTGCCGGCGCGAGCGGGTCGATTTCGTGGTGGTCGGGCCGGAGGCGCCGCTGGCGCTCGGGCTCGTCGATGCGCTCGAGGCCGAGGGGGTCGCCGCCTTTGGCCCGACGGCCGCCGCCGCGGTGCTCGAAACCTCAAAATCCTTTGCCAAGAATTTGTGCGCCCGCGCCGGGGTTCCGACCGCCTCGTCTCGCGGCTTTCGCGACCCGATCGCGGCCAAGGCCTACATCGCCAGCCGCGGTGTTCCGATCGTCGTGAAGGCCGATGGTCTCGCCGGCGGCAAGGGGGTGACTGTCGCCACCGATCTCGACGCGGCCTACCGCGCGGTCGACGCGGCACTGGTCGAGGACCGGTTCAGCGCCGCCGGCCGGGAAATCCTCGTTGAGGATTTTATCGACGGCGAGGAAGCAAGTTTTTTTGCGCTGACCGACGGTGGCGATATTCTGCCGTTGGCGAGCGCCAGGGACCACAAGCGCCTCGGGGATGGCGACCGCGGACCCAACACCGGCGGGATGGGGACGTATTCACCGGTGCCGACCCTGACCGCCGAGCTCGAAGGCCGGATCATCGACACTATCATCGCGCCGACGGTCGCTGCGATGCGGGATCAAGGGCGGGTCTACAAGGGTGTTCTCTATGCCGGGCTGATGCTGACCGGAAAAGGGCCGATGCTGCTCGAATACAACGCCCGGTTTGGTGATCCCGAGGCGCAGGTGCTGATGATGCGGCTTCTTAGCGACCCGCTGCCGGCGCTGATCGCAGCGCATGACGGCATCTTGCGCCAGGTCGATTTGCGCTGGCGCGAAGACAATGCGCTCTGCGTGGTGATGGCGGCGCAGGGCTATCCCGACGACCCGCAGCGCGGCAGCGAAATCCGCGGTCTCGACCGCGCTGGCGCCGATCCTGCGGTCAAGATCTTCCATGCCGCGACCCGCGACGACGCGGGACGGCTCGTTGCCGATGGCGGCCGGGTTCTCGGTGTCACGGCGCTGGGCACCGATCTCGCGCAGGCGCGGGCGCGGGCCTATGCCGCGGTCGATCGGATCGATTGGCCCGAAGGCTTCTGCCGCCGCGATATCGGCGCAAGCCCGGACCGCGAATAGCCGGACCCCGCGCGGCGCCAAAGTGTCACCAGAGGGAACCGAGGGTCTACTCCCGACCGGCGCCGGTAGCCGCCCGCACAGCCCAATCCCGGCTAGCGCCCCTCCAGCTGAAAGAGCTCATCCTTGATGCGCAGCTTCTGGCGCTTGAGATCGGAGATCGCATCATCGTTCGGCAGCGGACGCGCGTTTTCCTCGTCGATCGCACGCTCGAGCGCCGCGTGCTTTTCCTTCAGCTCCCCGATGCGATCTTGCTGCGGCATGCGCAACCCTCCCGATAGACGATGGCACCGATCGATGGTAACGCCGCATCGACGACTGGGCCAGGGGTCGGCGACCCCTGATGTCGAAAATAAGTCACACGGGCCGCATGCGCAGGGGGGCCGATGGCCGATAATTCCGTAACTACGCGATTGATTGTCGGCATCAGCGGCGCCTCGGGTGCGATTTACGGCGCCCGCCTGCTCGAGCTGTTGCAGCCGCTGCCGGTCGAAACCCATCTCGTGGTCAGCCGGGCGGCCGAGATCACCCTGGCGCTCGAAACCAATCTGAAACCGGCCGTGGTGCGCGCCCGCGCCGATGTCGTGCACGCGGTCGGCGATCTGGCGGCACCGATTTCGTCGGGCTCGTTTCGCACGGCCGGAATGATCATCGTGCCGTGCTCGATCCGCACGATGGGCGAGATCGCCAGCGGCGTCACAACGAGCCTCTTGACCCGGGCGGCGGATGTGGTGCTGAAGGAGCGGCGGCTCCTGGTGCTGGTGGTCCGCGAGACCCCGCTGCATACCGGCCACCTGCGAACGATGACCGCCTTATCCGAGATGGGTGCGGTGATCGCGCCGCCGGTGCCGGCCTTTTACGCAAAGCCGGAGACCATCGCCGACCTCGTCGATCACACCCTGGGCCGCATCCTCGACCTCTTCGGGCTCGACAGCGGAACCGTTGTCCGCTGGGGCGAGACCGACCGTGCGCGTGTTCGCGGCGCCGGCGCCGATGACGTCGCCTGACCCCCTGTCTTCGGCGCCGCCGGGCAAACCGCGCGAGCCGGCCGCGAACGATCCGAGCTTCGGCCGACAAAACCATGCCCGGGGCCACGCCCGGGCCGAGGCAGAGCGCGGGATCGGCTTGGGCGGCGGGGCGGGCCAGCATCTTGCCGCAGGATCGGCACGACCGGTTCCGTCGTTGATGATATGTTGCTGATGATATAGTGACGCGCGTTTGCCGACCGGCCAGCCATGGATCCCGACACCGAAGCGCTGCGCGCCAAGCTGACCATGCTGAAGAGCGAGCATCGCGACCTCGACGATGTGATCGCGCGCCTGTCCGAGCGCGCGCCCTTCGATCAGCTTCAGCTGCAGCGGCTGAAAAAGCGCAAGCTCTTGTTGAAGGACCAGATTTCCCGTATCGAGAGCGAGCTGCTGCCCGACATCATCGCCTAAAGCGGCAGACGGTCGGGACCCCGGGGACGCCGCATCGCACAAGGATGGGCGATCATTCCGCCGCCATCAGCGGCGCCAGCGGACTGTCGGCCTTTTTCAGCTCGTCAAAGCCGCCCTGCTGCACGAGCCGTCCCTGATCCATGACCAGGATGCGGTCGAAGGCCGAAGCCAGGCGCGGCCGGTGCAGGCTGCAGATCAGGCTGCGCCCGTCGAGCTCGTGCTGCACCCGCTCGATGATGCCGGCTTCGGTCGAGCCGTCGAGCACTGCCGTCGCGTCGTTGAACACAACGATATCGGGCCGCTTCAGCACCGCCACGGCGATGGCGATCTTCTGCCGCTGCGATTCCGACAATCTTGAGCCGCCGGTGCCGACCGGATAGTCGAGCCCGACGATGATGATCGTCTCGCGCAACGCGAGCTCGGCGAGCACTTTGCTCATCGCCCCGCTGACCCGTTCGCGACTGCCCGCCTCGCCGCGCACGACCGTGCCGAACAGCACATTCTCCTGGATCGAAGCTGCGGCGTTGTAGTGTTCCGGATCAAAAAACTCGACCGCCCCGCGCAATTCCTCGGGCAATCCGGCAGCAAAGCTCCGCCGTGCCTCGAGGATCCGGCGCTGGATCGTCTCGTCGACGAGCCCCAACGGATCGCGGGCCGCAACCAGCCGCAACGCGAGGCCGATCAGGCGCGCGCGCTCCTGCGCAAGCAGGTTGTCGATACCGAGCTTATCGAGCCGGGTGACGATGCGCTCGAATTCGGGGAGGTCCTCGGCGCCGAGAAAGCTGAATTCCTCGAAGAATTGGTGCTCGGGGCGCATGCCGGCAAACAGCTCGATGCTGGTGCGCGCCAGCTGCACCCCGATACGGATCAGATCGGGGCGCAGCCCCTGCGCGTCGAGCATGCTCCTGACATAGAGATTGTGGGCGAGCCCGTCGCCGTCGAATACCGGCCCGATCGGAGTGCCGAACAGCAGATTGGCGCCGATTGTCGAATTCGCATTGTAGCGGTCGGGGTCGAACCGTTCGACCAGCTCGGCGACACCGCTGTCGGCGAAGCGCCGCGCCAGCACCCGCCGCGCATCGACGATCCGCGCCGCGATCTCGGGCTGGCGGTTCGGGTCGAGCCGGCCACGCAGCCCCCATTGATAGGCGTCTTCGTCGAGATCGACGAGCCGCAAGACTTCAAGAATTCGGGTCTCGAGCCCGGCGCCGTCACCGACCCCGGCCTGCTCGTAATCGAGCCAATCGCCGGCGATGTCGAACGGGGTGCTGCCGGACTGGCGTGCCTCCTCGATCGCGCGGTCGCGCGCGGCCTTCGCCGCCGCGCCGAGATCGGGCACCTCGCGCGGCCGGTGACGCAGCCCGACCAGCAGATTGTCGCGCACGCTCGCCGAGAACAGATAGCTCGTCGGCCCGACATAGCCGATCTGGCGGCCGGAGACGGCAAACGGCATCGTCGCGAGATCGGCGCCACCGATCGTCAGATAACCGCTCGTCGGATTAACAAGACGCGCGATCAGCTGGGGCAGCATGTCCCGGCCGCTGTTGCTGTGGCCGACGATGCCGACATCGATGCCGAGCGGAAACGCAAAATCGACCGCCTCGACGAGATGGATGCCGTCGCTGTCGACGACATCGACATGATTGGCGGCAATCTCACCGGAAAATGGCGCTGTCGTCTCGGGCTCCTGCGTCAGCAGCCGCCGGTCGATCATATCGGCGACATGGAACTGCTCGACGACCTGCTCGTACTTGATCGCAACATCCTGCTGGTTCTGATAATAATCGAGCAGCTCCTTCCATGGCGAGGACATGTGCTCATAGGCGGCGAGCACGGCGACCAGCGCGCCAAACGACAAATCTCCGGTAATCACAAGGTATCCGCCGATAAGATAGAAAAAGAACGGGGTAAGATTACCGATAAGGTTATTAAGGAATTTAACAAAGAATTTTCGATTGTAAATCTCAAGACGAATGTCATAGATCTCACCCAGGCGATGGCTGATCTCCGCCAGCTGGTAAGGTGCGCTGTCATTGACCCGGATCTCGACCCGCGCGGCGATCGATTCGGCAATACGATCGGACAGGCCGCGGATCTTGCGGATCCGGGTTCGGCCGAGGGCTCGGATGATGCGCTGCATTTTCGGGATCAGATAACCCTGCAGCGGGTAGAAGGCGAGCGCGGCCGCGCCCAGCACCGGGTTTTGCACAAACATGAAAAACAAGATTGTCAGGAGCGTGCCGGTCTGCGAAATCGGCACGGCAAAAGCCTCGCCGACAAAGCCGCCAACCGGCTCCAGCTCGGCGGTGACCATGGCGACGATCTGACCGCTCGCCGTCCGGTCGAAATGGTGCAGCGGAAAGCGCAGCAGTCGCTGATAGAGCTCATAGCGCAGCCGGCGCAGCATGCGCTCGCCAAGCTGACCTTTCTTGACGTTGACGTGCAGCTTGAACCAGCCGTTGATCAATACCAGCGTCAAGAAAATGACGCACAGCAGGACCAGGTAGGGGACCTGGTTCAGCTCCAGCA
>JBOHME010000006.1:0-79233 GCA_050729795.1 Allostellaceae bacterium
GATTCCTATCCGCGCGAGATTTACCGGGTGGATGCGGTCCGGTATTTCTACCTTTATACGTTCGGCGGCATCTATGCCGACATGGACACCGAATGCCTGAGGCCGCTGGCGCCGCTGCTCGGCCGCTGCTCGGCCGCGGCGACGTCCTGCTCGGGAGGATGGGCGGCAACCCGGACCATCCGCACTCGATCCCCAACGCCACGATGGCCGCCAAGCCGCGGCAGGAGTTCTGGCTCCTGGTGATCTGGCTGCTGGTGGTCGCCGCGACGCGCACGCGGTGGCTCGAACCGGAGGAGGTGACCGGGCCGGTGGTGCTGAAATCGGCCGCCGATCTGTATCTCGCGCAGGCTCGTCGCGCCGCGCGGTCAAAGGTCAGGTCGGCGATCCGCGAGGTCGCTAATCTGTTGCCCGCCGATCTTCACCCCAAGCCGAAACCCTCGAACCTAAAAATCCTGCCCAGTCGCGAATGGTTCGCCATCGACTGGACCGACCCCATCCACCTCCAGTTCAGTCAACAGATCGTCGAACACGATCTGCTGGACGAAGCATCCAAAATGAAATTGTTTCCGGAGTCCTCGGTGGTTTCTTATTGGGCACATTCCTGGTAGATCGGGGTCTGGCGGTCCGGTAGAGTGAAACGCGAAGCCGGGCTGCGGCTGGTCTGAGCCGGCTGCTCTGTGCTGCTTTGTCCATCCGCCCGAGGCCAGGATGCTGATAACCGTCGCAATCTGCACGCTGAACCGAGCAGAATCCTTGCGTCGCACGCTCGAATCGCTGGCGGCGATGCGGGTGCCGGAAGAGCTCGACTGGGAGCTTCTCGTCGTCAACAACGATTGCACCGATCACACCGACGATGTGATCAACGGGCTCGCCGACCGGCTGCCGGTGCGCCGCGAATTCGAGGCGCAGCGCGGGCATTCCCGTGCTCGCAACCGCGCCGTCGAAGTGATGAAGGGGGACTATATCGTGTGGACCGACGACGATGTTGTCGTCGATCCCGGCTGGCTCGAGGCCTATGCCGAAGCCTTTTTCCGCTGGCCGCAGGCAGCGGTGTTCGGTGGCCGGATCATCCCGAGATACGAGATGCCGGCGGCGAGATGGATGGTTGAAAACGAGACGCTGCTGTTCGGCGCGCTCGCCATCCGCGATTTTGGCGATGATTTTCTACCGCTGTCGGTTGCTGATGGCCGCGTTCCGTTTGGTGCGAATTTCGCGCTACGAGCCGCCGAACAGCGGCGATTTCGCTATAATCCCGAGCTCGGATTGGGGCCGGTACGCCGCCGCCTCGGCGATGAAGCCGATGTGATCGAGCGGATCATGCAGTCGGGCGGCATCGGTTATTGGGTGCCGACGGCGCGGGTCGAGCATTGTATCGGTCGCGGACGACAAACCATCGGCTACGTCGCGCGGTATTACGCCGGGTATGGGGAAACGGCGGCGTTTCGCGACCCATACAGCACAAACTGGCGACGCTTCTGGTTTGGCGTTCCACCTTGGTTGTGGCGGCGGCTGGTCAGTCAATGGATGCGCTACCAGATCCATCGCCGGATTTCACCAGCGCCGGTCTGGGTGGCCTACCTCCAGGCCTATGCGCTCGCCTGGGGTGCGATCCGCTATTGGCGCAACGAGCGGGGCTGATTCGCGGGGAGCACCTTGGGTGGGCCGGTCGCGGGATTTTCGAGCCGGCGCGAAGGTCTAGCTGAGTGGGGGCACCATGACCGAAGGATTGGTCGAGGCATCGCAGGACGTTGACATTGGTATCATGAGTTGTCCAATAACAAAGCAGGCTCTGGTCTATCGCAGCCCATCTCTGCTGGAAACGGTTGACGGCAGCTATCGATATCCGATCAAGGACGGCATCTTTTTTCTGACGGCAGACAGCGCGATCGGTCATGCCATCAACCTGGAGGCTGGCGCACCAGTCAGGCCGGAGAAGGAGGTCGTCCGCAATTTCTATAACGATTTCGGTTGGAAGCTGACCGAAACCGGGATTTACAAAGATACCGAAGTCTGGGTCGATCGGCGAACCCGCTCCAGCGAGTTCAGCACGTGGTGCGCAAGGCGGGTGGGCGGTTATCTGCCGCGGTCCGGAACGTATTTGCTGGACGCCGGCTCGGGAGCGATCCCGCATTCTGTATACATGGAATATCATGCCAATTACAGGCGCCGCATCTGCGTCGATTTCTCGATCGCGGCGCTGCAAGAGGCACGGCGTAAGCTCGGCGATCGAGGAATTTATGTTCTCGGCGACGTGACAAATCTTCCCTTCCGCGACGATGCGATTGATGCGGTGATTTCCAATCACGTCCTCTATCACGTGCCCGCCGATGAGCAGGCGAAAGCTTTCCGGGAATTCTGGCGTGTCACCCGACCGGGAGGTCGTGCCGTCGTGGTCTATGCGTGGAAGGCCCCTTGGTTGGCGAAATGGATCACGCGATTTTCCGTGAGAGTTCTGCGTCTTACCCAAACAAAAGAGGAATTGGCGCGAAATAAGGAGGTTGTTCCTGATTTGTACTATTACCCACACTGCATGCGATGGTTTCGTCGTCAGAACTGGGCGTTCAAATATCGCATCAGAATTTTTCGAGTTGTATCAGAAGAATTCATGCTGTTGTATCTCAGCGACAACATGAGATCAAAATTCCTTATTCTGCTGTTGAAAACAATGCAATATGCGTTCCCGGCATGGTGCGGGCGATACGGGCAACACCCGGCTATTATTATTTTCAAATGAGATGTTTTCTTGGCGATTCCGTTAGCATGAGGCTGAGGGTTGAACCCAGCCAAGGGCGGGCGGTGTCGGGCGGGCGCGCTGCAACCAGGTGAGGCGGGATGCTGACGGTTCTGATCGCCACACACAACGGAACGGACACGCTGGGCCGGACCCTCGAACGGTTTTGCGCCCTCGTTTCGCCCCCCGGCGGCTGGAAGCTGCTGGTCGTCAACAATGCCAGCACCGATCGCACCGAGGAACTGGTGCTGAGCTTCCGCGATCGGCTGCCGCTCGGATATCTGGTCGAGCCTCGGCTCGGCAAGCCCCATGCGCTGAATACCGGGCTCGATCACGTCTCGGGCGATCTGGTCGTCTTCGCCGATGACGACGTGCTGCCGGACCCGGATTGGCTGGTCGCCTGGCGCAGCGCCGTCGCTCGCTATCCCGAATGTTCGATCTTTGGCGGTGCGATCGAACCGCTCTACGAGCGCGATCCGCCGCAGTGGCTGAGCAGAGTGCAGCGAGGGGAAAGCATCCTGTTTTCCCGCACCGAGCCCGCGCCCGAGGGGCCGATCCCGCCCGACGGCCGTAATGTATACGGTCCGAACATGGCGATCCGCACCACGCTCCTCGACGGTGGCTCAAGATACGATGAAAGATTTTTTTGCGGCCCGTCGGGGTTGATGGGGGAGGAGACCGAATTTGTTCGGCGGCTGGTCAACCGGGGGGGCCAACCCTGCTTTGTGCCGAATGCGCGGGTGCGGCACATCGTCAAGTGCGGCCAACTCGCCTGGTCGTACATGCTGCGGCGCTTTTATCGTTTTGGGAAACGACACTGGGTCTTGGAGGCGCGAGACCCTCTTCCCGTTGCCCAGCTGTTTGACGCGCCGCGTTACATGATTCGCCAGGTCGTGACGCTGATCGCGACGATCCCGGTCGCTCTGCTGAGCTTTGACAGGTTTCGCATTTTTACGCATTTGCAGAAGCTCGCCTTTCAACTCGGGGTTCTCGTGCAGGCGCGCGCCTCGCAAGCGGATGCCCATTGGCGGAATTGGACAGCGCCCCGTCCGCGTGGCGGTCTTGTCGCCGATCCTGGCAAGCGGTCGCATTGACCAGGCGAGACCCCATGTTGACGGTTTTGCTCCCCACCCATAACGGCACGGATACGCTCGGCCGGACCCTCGAACAATTCTGCCAGCTCGCAGCACCCACCGGCGGCTGGAAATTGCTGATCGTCAACAATGCCAGCACCGATCACACCGAGGAGCTGGTGCTGAGCTTTCGCGACCGGCTGCCGCTCGAATATCTGGTCGAGCCCCGCCTCGGAAAGCCATATGCGCTGAATACCGGGCTCGATCATGTCTCGGGCGATCTGATCATCTTCACCGATGACGACGTGCTGCCCGACGCGGATTGGCTGGTCGCCTGGCGCGATGCCGTCGATCGCCATCCCGAATGTGCGATCTTCGGCGGTGCGATCGAACCTCTCTACGAACGCGATCCGCCCGAATGGCTCGCGGAAACCAATTGGCCGAATGTGTTGTTCGCGCGAACCGACCCCAACCCCGAGGGACCGATCCCATCGACCGGAAGCATCTTTGGCCCGAACATGGCGGTCCGTGCCACGGCCGTAGCGAATACCGTAAGGTTCGATCTTAGGTTTTTTCTGGGGCCGGCGGGACTATTGGGCGATGAGACCGATTTCATCTATCGGCTCGCCGCACATGGCAATCGTGCCTGCTTTGTCCCCGGCGCCCGGGTGCGGCACATTGTCAGTCGTGACCAGATGCGCTGGCGGTGGATGCTGCGGCGCTTTCGCCGCCATGGCCGGACGCTGTTCCAGTTCGACGTCGAGAGAAACGGTCGCCGCTTTCCCGAGATCGCCCATGCGCCGCGCTATCTGCTGCGGCGGGTGATAGCCGGGAGTGCTGTGGTTCCGATCGTGCTGCTGAGCTTCGACCATTTTCGCGTGTTTTCGCATTTGCGCCAGATCGCTTACGATCTGGGCGCGATTGCACAGTCCCGCTTGCTCTACCGGGATTCGCAAGCCAGAACGTCAGGTGCAGTCGCACCCCAGTCGTAAGTCTGCTGTCGTGGCGGCTGCCCGGACGATCGCCCAAACCCGTCGCCGGGCGCGCTCTTGGGCCGGCAACGCCGAGACCGCGTTTTGTGGCACCAAGCAGGGGCTGCTGTCGCTGTGGCAGCGACCGGAGCTTTATGACATGATCCTGCCGCGGCCGCTGCCGGCCGCAGCGGAATAAAGAAAAGGCGCCAGAATGCCGGGAACCGTCGCGGCCGTGAGCCGCAGCTCGACACATACATTGAGCAAGCCGAACGAGGCGAGCATCCGGCTCGTGACCGGGCTCGGCGTCGAGGGTGATGCGCATCAGGGGGTCACGGTCAAGCACCGCTCGCGGGTGGCGCGCGATCCGACCCAGCCCAATCTGCGCCAGGTGCACCTCGTCCACGCCGAATTGCATGACGAGCTGCGGGTATCGGGCTTTGCGGTCAGCCCCGGACAGATGGGCGAGAATGTCACGACCCGCGGGGTCGATCTGCTCGGCCTCGCGGTCGGCACCCGGCTTCATCTCGGCGAGCGCGCGGTGGTCGAGGTCACCGGGCTGCGCAACCCTTGCGCCCAGCTCGACAAGATTCAGCGCGGGCTGATGGCGGCGACCCTCGACCGCGATGCCGACGGCAATCTGGTGCGCAAGGCGGGGATCATGGGGGTCGTGCTGGTCGAAGGCGAGGTTCGCCCCGGCGATCCGATCCGCATCGAGCCGCCGCCGCCGCCGCATCTGCCATTGGCGGTGGTCTGATCCACGGTTTCGCGAGCGGGCGCAGCAGCGCCTCAGCTCAGCCGGGCACCCCGAGGTTCAGCCGGGCACCGGGAGGTTCAGCCGAGCACCGGGAGATCGACAAAAGACGGCGCCGCCAAGCTGTGGTGAACCGTGTTGGTCGCGACCCGGATATCGCCCTCGTCGTCCTTCGCCAGCGCCGGGTTGCCGCTGTTGGTGTTGCGCGCATGGCGCGGAAAGTTGCTGCTCGTGATATCGATCCCGATACGGTGACTGGCGCCAAAGGTATGATGGATATGGCCGAGATCGATCGTTAGCCGCTCGATCCGGTCCGGCGTCAACGGCCGCGCCTCGCCCGAGGGCTCGCGATACATTGCGCGGGTGATGCCGTCCATCAGCAGCGTGGCGCTGCCCTCAGGTTCGAGATCGATCAGCTTGGCGACAAAATCGGTGTCCGGTCGGTCCGACTGCACATTGAGGGTGACGCGTACATTGCCGGCAATGGTCAGCGGGTGGGCCAGCCTGTCGCCGCGATAGATCAGGCCGTAATCGGCAAGCGCCTGCACCGGCCGCTGGTCGCGCGGCCCGGCATCGATCAGCATGTTGCGCCCGCCGAGGCTGGGGATCGGCCGCCTGGGATCGTACCGGTAGCTCAGCGGGCGCCTCGCCGGCCCGTCATCGCCCGGCGGGTCGGAGCCGAGGCTGCCGTCGCCGCCCAGATAGAGCCGCCGCGGCCGCATTCCGGGTGGCGGCCAGCGCTCCGCCCGCTGCCAATCGTCCGGACGATAGCTATCGCGATCATCAACCCAGGCGTGCGGCGAGTAGAACACGGCCGGCCCGTCCATGATGCCGTTTTGTTGACCCTTCAGCCAGTAATCGAACCACGTGAAATAAGGGTCGAAGGGCCAAAAATTGTCGTGATAGACAAAATAATGCTCGTTGGGGCCGATCCATAATTTCTGATTTCCGACCCGCGCCTGGATTTCGCTGAACGCGGCGATGACGCTGGTCTGGAAGATGTCGAACCAGCTGGTCACATGAAAGCCGGGAATGTCGATGGTGCGGCGGAAATTGTGCGCCGCGCGAAACCTATCCGGCGCCGGGTGGCTGATGATCTCGTCGAGAAACGGCTGCCAGATCGAGAAATCGGGATAGCCGACCAATGGCAGCCGCAACCAATCCTCCGATCCGACAAAGGGCGGCTCGGTCTGGCGTGCCGCATCGAGCCGGGCATAGCGCGCGGCGGCCGACACAGCGGCGCATTCGAGCTCCGCCGCACCGATGCCAAAGCGCTGCATCACCCTCGCCCTATGCGACGGCGACAGCCCGGGAATGTTGCGCGCCACCCACAGCCACAGCCGCTCCATCTCGATCGACTGGCCCTCATAGACGACGTCGTCATAGATGCTGGAGGCGCCCGCCTGGGCAAAAAAAGCCCGCAGGCTTGGGTGCCGGGTCGAGGCAGCGGCAAACGTGGTCGTGGCTCCGGCGGAGGAGCCGGACATGCCGACCATCTGGTTGGTCCAGCCCTGAGCGGCGATCCATTCGAGCGTATCGTGACCGTCGGCCGCGTCGTCGGCATAGACGCGATCCTCGCCCTCGGAGCCATGCCGGCCGCGCGTATCCTGATACACCGCGGCATAGCCATGCGCGACGATCGCTCGCCAGCCGCGCAGGATCGAGCCGCGCATCGGCTCCGCTGCACTCGGCAGCCATGCCCTCGTGCAGTCGAATTTGTCGCGGGCATCGGCTGCGGCGATGCCGTAAGGGGTGCGCTGCACGATCACCGCAGAGCGCGGCTCGCCTTGTTCCGGCAGAAAGACAAAGGTGTTGAGCCGCACACCGTCGCGCATCGGCACCATTGCCTGGAAACAGTGGGCATGCGCGGCGCAATCGACGGTCTTCGCCATGGCTCCGGCTCCGCGGCTGATCCTGTTACACCATGCCCATCCAGAACATCTGCCGGTCTCCGACATCGACATCGTATTTGCGCACAAAAATGAGCCTGCCGTCCGCTCCGATGCGGAACACCGAGAGGCATGCCGGGACTTCGCGGAGGGCCGCGCCCTGCCGGACCGGCAGCCCCATGATGTGGGCTGCAACAAGCACTTGGCCGCTCGGGTCGATGTGAAATGTGCGGCAATGGATGCCATGCGTGTCGATATGCTGGATCGGGCTCGGCTCACCGGTCGCAGGATCGATCGCAAAAACAGCGAGGGTGTTTTCGCCGCCGGCAAAGACCGCCCTGCCCGCCTCCTCGACGGTGCTTGAGGCACGATTGGCGACATAGACAAAGCGGCCATTTGGATGGACATGCACGGTGCCGGCGACCTGCCGCCCGCGAATATCTCCGGGCTCGCCCAAGGTGCCCTTGCTGAAGAGCGGCGCCGGGCGCAGTGCCTCGCCCTCGATCGCGAACACGTCGAGCCGGTTCTGCCGTTCGAGCGAGACATAAACCCATGGTCTTGTCGGGTGAAAGTCGAGGTGCCGCGGGCCAAAGCCGTAGCCGCCGCCCGGTGCTACGGAAGCCTCGCCGCCGAGCTGGCCGTCGGAATAGCGGAACACCTTCAGCGCGCCAGGCTCCTCGGGTCTTCCCGCAGCCGCATCGTGGCCACGGGTGACCAGGATCACCAGTCGGTTGTCGAGGCTGACCCGTACCTGGTGACCGTAGATCCCGGCATCGACCGGCTCGTTCTGGTCGATTTCCACACCCGGTGTGCCGTCGCCATTGACCCGGTAGACCCGCAGCCCGGACGGATTGCTGAATGCGACCAGAAGGTTGGCCGAGGGAATGTCGCTCGTCATATGGATCGGCCGGGTCGGCAGCACGATCGGATCGCCGTGCCGGGCGAGAGCGCCCGAGGTGGGATCGATGCGCAGCGCCGTGACATTGTGCCGATGGCCGACCACCCCGCCGACTCCGGAGGCGCTGTCGCTCGAGGCCACATAGAGGAATTGCCGCGTCGTGTGCGGCCAAGCGTAATGCACATTGGCCGGCAACGCGACCGTCCCGCGCCGCGTCAATGTCGCTTCGCCGATGTCGAGATCGTATTGCGTCAGCTCGGGCCCGACGCTGGCATAAACCACGGTTTGCTGCGGCATTGGCGGCCCCTTTGATTGATCACCGAGCGACCGGCTCAGGCCATCACCATAGGAGCTGCGACCCCCAGACTGAAGCGACGTTGTGATCAGCGCCAGCCGAACCGCGGAAGACAGCGCTACTGTGGCGGCGGCGAAAGAGCACAGGACCGCTCCTCACACCGCGGCGCGGCTGGGGAGATCCCGCGCTGGCGGGCCGTAGAGATCCCGCGCCCGCTTTTCAAAGGCGCCGACCATGCGTCGCACTGCCTCGCCAAACAGCACCTCGATAACCCGCTGCATCAGCCGTGACTTGAACTCGAAATCGACAAAGAAATTGATCAGGCACCCTTCGGCCACCGGGGTAAAGGTCCAGTGATTGTTCAGATAGCGGAACGGACCCTCGGCATAGACGACATCGATCTTGCGCGGTGGGTCGAGCGCCACGCGCGAGGTAAACCGCTCGCGGAACATCTTGAAGCCGATGATCAGATCCGCGACTATCAGGTGAGGCTGGCGTTCGCGAATCCGGGCGCCGATGCACCACGGCAAAAACTCGGGATAGCGCTCGACCTCTGCAACGAGCGCAAAGAGTTGCTCTGCGGCATAGGGAAGAATCCGCTGCTCGGCGTGGGTCGGCATCGGCGCGTGATCACCCAGCTGCGCCGGCGAGCGCCTCGGTGCGGGCAGCGCGCAGCCGCGCAAAATCCTCCCCAGCATGATAGGACGACCGGGTCAGCGGCGTAGCCGACACCAGGAGAAAGCCCTTGCCAAGAGCAAGGCGGTGATAAAGTGCAAATTCGTCGGGCGTCACAAAACGCGCGATCGCATGATGTTTCGCGGTCGGTTGCAGATATTGCCCGATGGTCAGAAAATCGACTTGGGCGGCCCGCAGATCGTCCATGATCTGCAAGACTTCCACCTTGTCTTCGCCGAGCCCGACCATGATGCCGGATTTGGTGAATAGCGCCGGATCGAGCCGCTTGGCCTGGTCGAGCAGTCGCAGCGAGTGAAAGTATCGGGCGCCGGGCCTCACTTCGGCGTAAAGCCGCGGCACGGTTTCGAGATTGTGGTTGAAGACATCGGGCCCGGCCGACACGACCGTTTCGAGCGCGCCCGCTTTGCGCAGAAAATCGGGGGTCAGCACCTCGATCGTCGTTTCCGGCGCGGCGGTGCGGATCGCAGCGATGGTCCGAGCGAATTGGCCGGCGCCGCCATCGTCGAGATCGTCGCGATCGACGGAGGTGACGACGACGTGCTCGAGACCGAGCCCGGCGACCGCGGCGCCGACGCGCTGCGGCTCCGCGGGGTCGACGGTGTCCGGCCGCCCGGTCGCGACATTGCAAAAGGCGCAAGCGCGGGTGCAAACGCGGCCGAGGATCATCAGGGTCGCGTGACGCTCTTTCCAGCATTCGCCGATATTCGGGCAGGCGGCCTCCTCGCACACCGTGTTGAGCCGCAATTCGCGCATCAACCGCCGCGTTGCCTGATATTCGGGCGAGCCGGGCGCCCTGACGCGCAGCCAATCGGGCTTGCGTCGGATCGGGCTATCGGGCCGACCCGCCTTTTCCGGGTGACGCAATGGTGCGGTTGGCGTAGTCCCCGTCGGTGAAATCATTGGCTAGAAGTGGATGGCGCGGCCATAAGCGTCAAGCACCGCCTCGTGCATCGTTTCCGACAGGGTCGGATGCGGGAAGATCGTGCGGATCAGCTCGGCCTCGGTCGTTTCCAGGCTCTTGGCGATCGCGTAACCCTGGATCAGCTCGGTCACCTCGGCGCCGATCATGTGCGCCCCCAGCAGCTCTCCGGTCTTGGCATTGAACACGGTCTTGACCATGCCCTCGGGCTCGCCGAGCGCTAACGCCTTGCCGTTGCCGATAAATGGGAAATGCCCGATCTTCAGCTCGTAGCCCGCTTCGCGCGCCGCCCGCTCGGTAAACCCGACGCTTGCCACCTGCGGCCGGCTATAGGTACAGGCCGGAATATTGTGCAGGTCGAGCGGGTGAACATCGTTGAGCCCGGCAATGTGCTCGACACAGATCACCCCCTCATGGCTCGCCTTGTGCGCAAGCCATGGCGGGCCGACGACATCGCCGATTGCGTAGACCCCAGCTTCGCCGGTGCGCAGCCATTCATCGACGACGATATGACCGCGCCGCACCTCGACCCCGGTCCCTTCGATACCGATCCCCTCGACATTGCCGGTAATCCCGACCGCGAGGATCACTTTTTCGACGGCAATGCTGGTTTTCTTGCCTTTCGCCTCGATCTGGGCAGTGACCCGGCCCGCTTCCCGTCCCAACGCCCCGACCGTTGTCCCCGTATGGATCGTGATTCCCCGTTTCTCGAATGCCTTACGGGCAAATCCCGAAATCTCCTCATCCTCGACCGGCAACACCCGGTCGAGCAGCTCCACGACTGTAACTTCGGTCTCCATATCATTGTAAAAACTGGCAAACTCGATCCCGATGGCGCCCGATCCAATCACAAGGAGCGATTTCGGGATCGCGTTCGGAATCATCGCCTCCTTATAAGTCCACACCTGCTCCCCATCGGGTTCGAGACCCGGCAGCGCGCGCGCCCGCGCGCCCGTCGCCAATACGATATGCGGGGCGGCGAGCTCATCCACCGCGTTGCCGTCCTTCTCGATGCCAAGCCGCCCCTTCCCCACCAGCCGGCCACTTCCGGCAACGACGCTAACCTTGTTCTTTTTCAATAGGTAGGAAACACCATTTGAAAGCTGTTTCGCAACTGCCCGCGAGCGGGCAACGACCTTGCCCGCGTCGAAGCCAACATCGGACGCAAACAACCCAAATCGGTCGAGATGATGCAGAAGATGGTTGATTTCGGCGGTGCGCAGCAGGGCTTTTGTCGGGATGCACCCCCAATTGAGGCAGATCCCGCCGAGCTCATCGCGCTCGACAACGGCGGTGCGCATGCCGAGCTGGGCCGCGCGGATCGCAGCCACATAGCCGCCCGGGCCGCCGCCCAGGACGATGAGGTCGAAGGAGTTGTCCGACATTCCCTGCGCCTGGGCTAAAGCAGCATCATCAAGGGATCCTCGATCAGCCGTTTGAACGCCGCGAGGAATTGCGCGCCGACGGCACCATCGACGGCGCGGTGATCGCATGACAGGGTGCAGGTCATGACCGTCGCCACGGTGAGCGCGCCGTCTTTGACCACCGGCCGCTGCTCGCCGGCGCCGACCGCGAGAATGCCGCCATGCGGAGGGTTGATCACCGCGGCGAATTCACGGACCCCATACATGCCGAGATTGGAAATCGAGAAGGTGCCGCCCTGAAACTCTTCGAGCTTCAGCTTGCCGGTTCGTGCGCGCGCGGCGAGGTCCTTGGTTTCCTTGGCGATCGTCGCCAATCCCTTGCGCTCCGCATGGCGCACGATCGGTGTGATGAGCCCGTCTTCGAGCGCGACCGCGACGGCGATATCGACGGTATCCCACAGCAGGATCGCCTCCTCGCTCCAGGATGCGTTGGCCGCCGGCACCTCGCAGAGGGCAAGTGCTGCCGCTCGGATCACAAAATCATTGAGGGAAATCCTGTAAGAGTCTGAGTTTGCGTTTAGATCGCTGCGGATTTTGAGCAGCGCGTCGATCTCGCAATCAACCGTCAGATAGAAGTGCGGGATCGTCTGCTTTGCTTCGGTAAGGCGCCGGGCGATGACCCGGCGCATCGTGGTCAATGACCGCTCGTGATAGGGCGGGTCGCCCGCGAGCGCCAGCACGCGCTCCTTTGACACGGTCGGCGCCGGTCCTGGGATCGCTGGTGGCACGGCCTGCGGTGGCGCAACCGCTGGGGGTGGCACGGGAGCGGCGCCTGGTGCGGACAGAGCCTTCTCGACATCGCTCTTGACGATTCGGCCCTGCGGTCCCGAGCCGGTCAAAGCTGCCAGATCGAGGCCGGCCTGCTGCGCCATGCGGCGCGCCAGTGGACTGGCGAAGATCCGGCCATTTCCGGCGCCACCGGCGGGCTCCGGTGATTGTGGCGGCGGCGCGGGTGGCTGGGTCGTGGCCCGGTTGGTCTCCTGCGGCGGAACCAGGACCGGTGCCACGGCCGACTTTGTCTCCGAGCCGGCGCCGGCGAACTGAGCCAAACTCGCGGCCTCTTCCCCGGCGCCGAGAAGCAATGCGATCGGCTGATTGACCTTGACGCCCTGGGTACCTTCGGGCACGAGGATCCGTCCGACCCGGCCGTCATCGATCGCCTCGACCTCCATCGTCGCCTTGTCGGTTTCGATCTCGGCGATGACGTCGCCCGAATGCACCTCGTCACCCTCGCGCTTCAACCACTTCGCGAGGTTGCCTTCGGTCATCGTCGGCGACAGCGCCGGCATCAGCACCTCGATCGGCATGATCGGTTTCCTGCGTCTTCAGCCGAGGCCGGGCGAACCGGCGGGCTAGCGATAGGTGATTTCGCGCGCCGCTGCGACGATGTCCTCGACCTGCGGCACCGCAAGCTGCTCGAGGTTGGCGGCGTAAGGCAGCGGCACGTCCTTGCCAGTGACCCGTTTCAGCGGCGCATCGAGCCAATCGAACGCCTCCGTCATGATCACAGCGGCAATTTCGGCACCAATGCCGGCAAACGGCCAGCCTTCTTCGACGGCGACGATGCGGTTGGTTTTCTTGACCGAGGCGACCACGGTATCGACGTCGAACGGGCGCAGGCTGCGCAAATCGATGATCTCGGCCGAGATCCCCGCTTTTTCGAGCTCCTCAGCGGCCTGCATAGCCAGCTTGACCATCCGCGAAAAGGCCGCGATCGTCACATCCTCGCCGCCCCTGGCAATCCGCGCCCGGCCGATCGGCACCAGGAATTCGGGATCGTCGGGAACTGCGAAGGTTTCGCCATAGACGAGCTCGTGCTCGAGAAATATGACCGGGTTTGGGTCGCGGATCGCCGATTTCAGCAAACCCTTGTGATCGGCCCCGGTATAGGGGGCCACGACCTTGAGCCCCGGAACATGCGCGTACCAGCTCGCATAGCATTGCGAGTGCTGGGCCGCGACCCGCGCAGCAATCCCGTTTGGCCCACGAAACACGATCGGGCAGCCCATCTGTCCGCCCGACATATAACGCGTTTTCGATGCAGAGTTGACAATCTGGTCAATTGCTTGCATGGCGAAGTTAAAGGTCATGAACTCGACGATGGGGCGCAATCCGGCAAACCCGGCACCGATGCCGAGCCCGGCAAAGCCCTGTTCGGTGATCGGCGTGTCGATCACCCGCCGCTGGCCGAATTCCTGCAGCAGGCCCTGGCTGACCTTGTAGGCGCCCTGATATTCGGCCACCTCCTCGCCGAGCAGAAAAACGCCATCGTCGCGGCGCATCTCTTCGGCGATCGCATCGCGCAGCGCCTCGCGCACGGTGATCGTCCGGGTTGCGCCCCGATATTCCGGCTCTGCCGGGGCGGCCGCACGGCCCGCTGGCGAGGGTGGCCGCGAAGGCTGCGGCGGTCGGGTCTGTCGCAGCTCGGCGGCAGGTGCCGATCGGCCGAGCTCGATGGCAGGCTCCGCCGTCGATCCGCTCGGTGTTGGGCTCACCGCTTTTTCGCCATCGGCGGCGATCACCGCAATCGGTGTGTTGACCGCGACATGATCGGTGCCCTCTGGGATCACGATCCTGGCGAGCACACCTTCATCGACCGCCTCGACCTCCATCGTCGCCTTGTCGGTTTCGATTTCGGCCAAAACGTCGCCGGCCCTGACCGCCTCGCCTTCGCTCTTGAGCCAGCGCGCGATCTTGCCCTCGGTCATCGTCGGCGACAGCGCCGGCATCAGCACTTCAGTAGGCATGGCTCACCGCATTCTCCCGCGCGCGATAGCGCAGCCGCGACCCGCGACGACTCCCTCGGCCGGCGCTTTCAGACGTCGACCAGAACGTCTGTCCACAGTTCGGCCGGGTCCGGCTCCGGGCTATCCTGCGCGAATTGTGCGGCCTCGGCCACTTTGGCGCGAACCTCGGTATCGATCGCCTTGAGCGCCGCCTCTTCGGTGCCGCCATCGATCAGCCGCCGCCTTGCCTGATCGATCGGATCGTGCTCGGTGCGCATCCGGTCGACCTCGTCGCGGGTGCGGTATTTTGCCGGGTCCGACATCGAATGACCACGATAACGATAGGTCAGCATTTCGAGGATCAATGGGCCTTGTCCCGAGCGCGCATGCTCGGCGGCGGCAAGCCCGGCCTCGTGCACCGCCAGCACGTTCATGCCATCGACCTCTTCGCCCGGAATACCGTAGGCCGTGCCACGATGAAACAGATCGGTGCGGGCCGAGGCACGATCGATTGCGGTGCCCATGCCGTAGCGGTTGTTCTCGATCACATAGACGACCGGCAGCTTCCACAACGCCGCCATATTGAAGCTTTCGTAAACCTGGCCCTGGTTGATCGCGCCATCACCAAGATAGGTGACCGAGATCAGTCCGTTGTCGCGGTAGCGATGGGCAAAGCCAAGCCCCGTGCCGATCGGCACTTGCGCACCGACGATCCCGTGGCCGCCGAAAAAATTCTTGTCGCGGCTGAACATGTGCATCGAGCCGCCCTTGCCGTGCGAGTATCCGGTGCGCCGCCCGGTCAGCTCGGCCATCACTCCCTTGGGGTCCATCCCGCAAGCCAGCATATGGCCATGGTCACGGTAGGAGGTGACGACTGTGTCGCCCGGCTTCAGCGCCGCCTGCATGCCGACGACCACCGCCTCCTGTCCGATATAGAGGTGGCAGAAGCCGCCGATCAGCCCCATTCCGTACATCTGTCCGGCGCGCTCCTCAAACCGCCGGATCAGCAGCATGTCGCGATAGAAGCCGATCAGCTCCTTTGGTGAGGCATCGATTTCGGCGACGCCAACCGCCTTGGCTCTGCGTGCTGCTGCCATCTCGTTCCCTCCGGGCGACCCTGCCCTCGCCGCCACAACGCATGGCCCCGAGCATGGTGTCAAACCCGGTTGTTTGCAACCTCGACCTGTTCAACCTTTTGTCCGGAAACAGAAACTGGCCGGGCGCAGACGCCAGGCTTCAGTGCGCCGGGCTTCAGTGCGCCGGGCTTCAGTGCGCCGGGCTTCAGTGCGCTGGCGGGGTCTTCATGATCACGATCTCGTTTGGTGCCACGAGGTTCAAGGTCTCGCGCACCCGTTCGTCGAGAAGGTCGGGATCGAGATGATCGGGGCTCAGTTCGGAAACCCGCAATTCGAGCGCCTTGCGCTCGATCCGCAGCGCGACGAGCTTGCCGTTTTCGGCGTTTATCTGCTGGGTCACGCGGATCCAGGACAAAAAGCCGCGATCGCCTTGGAGCAGATTATAGGCGAAAAGGCCGGTCACGAGGATCCCGAGCAGCGGCACGACGGCCGCCCGCCCGATCCGCCGCAATTCGCGCATCACGATCATCGCGCGACCCGAGCACTGATCCGGCGGCGGGTCAATCCCCCCGTCACGAAGGCCGCCAGCGCGCCAGCACCGCACCTCCGGCGTAGCTCGCGCTGCCACCGAGCTGCTCCTCGATTCGCATCAGCTGGTTGTATTTGGCGAGCCGGTCGGAGCGCGACAGCGATCCGCTCTTGATCTGGCCGGCATTGGTGGCGACCACGAGATCGGCGATCGTCACATCCTCGGTCTCGCCCGAGCGATGCGAGAACACCGTGCCCCAGCCGGCGCGCTGCGCGATCTCGACCGCTTCGAGCGTCTGCGACAATGTGCCGATCTGGTTGACCTTGACCAGCACCGCGTTAGCGACGCCGCGCTCGATGCCCTGGCGGATCAATGCCGGGTTGGTGACGAAATTGTCGTCGCCGACAAGCTGGAGCTTGCCGCCCAGCTCGCGTGTCAGCAGCTCCCAGCCGTCCCAATCGTCCTCGGCCATGCCGTCCTCGAGCGAGGCGATCGGGTAGCGGGCGACGAGGTCGGCATAATAAGCGACCATCCCGGCCGCATCGAGCACTTTGCTCTCGCCGCTGAGATGATACTTGCCGTCGCGGTGGAATTCGCTCGCCGCCGGATCGAGCGCCAGCACGACATCGTCGCCCGGATGGTAGCCGGCGGCCTCGATCGCCCGCGTCACAAAGCCGAGCGCCGCATCGGCCGAGGCGAGGTTCGGGGCAAACCCGCCCTCGTCACCGACATTGGTGCTGTAGCCGGCATCGGCGAACTGCCGGCGCAGCGCGTGGAAGATCTCGGATCCGGCGCGGACCGCCTCGCGGACCGAGGTGGCGCCGACCGGCACGATCATGAATTCCTGGATGTCGATCGGGTTGTCGGCGTGCACCCCGCCATTGACGATGTTCATCATCGGCACCGGCAAAGTGCGCGCGAAGACGCCGCCGACATAGCGATAGAGCGGCTGGCCGAGGGACGCCGCGGCGGCCTTGGCGGCGGCGAGGCTGACACCGAGGATCGCGTTGGCGCCGAGCCGGGACTTGTTGGCAGTGCCGTCGAGCTCGATGAGAATGCGGTCGAGCGCCAGCTGATCGGTCGCGTCGGCGCAGCGGAGCGCGGCACGGATTTCGCCATTGACCGCGGCCACCGCCTGCAGCACGCCGCGCCCGCCATAGCGCGCCCCGCCGTCGCGCTTCTCGATCGCCTCATGCGCGCCGGTCGAAGCGCCCGACGGCACCGCCGCCCGGCCCATCGTGCCGCCGTCCAAGGTCACCTCGACCTCAACCGTCGGATTGCCCCGGCTGTCGAGAATCTCACGGGCGTGAATATCGGCAATCGCAGTCATCAGGGCTCCAGGGCTGTCGGCTCCACAACCCCTCTCGTGCAGGCAGGGCGGAAAGGGAGAGTCCAGCGCAACCCGCAAGGACGGTGAAGGTACCCAGACGCTCGTCAGCGCGGCAAGCCTTCCTCAAACTGCCTTCTCTCACCAGGCAGCAACAACATCCTTAAAACCACACCTCGGGCGAGCAGCTCGGCGGCACGATCGTCTTCGGGGCCACCTTTGAAGGAAACCTCGAAGACATGTTCGCGCCGGGTGCCTCTATGGACGCTTGACACCCGCCTGACCTTGAAATCTTCTATCATATTATTCTCCATCTCGAAATACCGTTATCATCTGCGCCTGAATTGTGGTGATACCGCGGCGAGGTTCAATGTCTCGCTTGGAACGTAAGGCGCGATCCGTGCCGCCAGAAATCAGAGACTCAGGTTCTCGTCTACTGGCCCAACGCCTTTTTCGCATCGAGCTCGTTCCTCACGCAGCCAAGGAGTAGGAAATAGCCCGGCGAACTCACGCCGGCCATCATCTTTTCGCATTCTTTGAGGATTCGAGGTTCAATTGCGGTTTCGCGGAGAGCCGCAAGCGCGTGCGTCTCATTGTCGCGGCACCCTTTTTCAAGGAAATAGCTTTTGCTGCCTGTTTGCTGCATCAGTTCGGCGCAGACCGTATCTATATCGTACGCGGGAAGCAATGAGGCCGACGCTTGTAATGCTACATGATCCTTAATACAGATGTTGAGAAAAAAATAACCCCAATTCTTATCTGGAACCAAATTGGCAATTCTTGTGCATTCACGCATAACTTCAGGATCAACACTCTTGGATCGAAGCGCAGTCAAGGCCTTAGCTTCCCTTTTGCTACAACCATCTGCGTCGAACGAATCAACACCCTCGATCTTTTCAATAAAACCGCAATATTCGCTGTAATTCGGAATAGGCTCGCCTTTGCCCATGCCTCTTTCTACGTATATCTTGGTTTGGACGCATTTGTCAAGTTCAGAATAGGTTAGCCACCGTGATCGATCGTTCTCATTAACACCGAGGCGCAAAATTCTTGGACTGACTGCGGTCATGCGAAGTGTAGAAGCCGCCCTGGCCTCATCCTTACGGCAAAATATCTCCGCCATACCGCGATTGACAAGCGCATTAGTTGCATCCTTGCGGCAAATTTTTGTAAGCATGTTTCTGTCGATAAGTGCATTAGCTTCATCTTTGCAAAATAATGCTAACTCATCTTGATGAACAACGGATTGATCGTCTGCTGCCGTTGCTTCCGAAATTTTACGACAAGTGCCGTCAATGTCGTATTTGGGAATTTGCCCGGCCGCTGCCGGGAGCACGACACCAACGACTAACGAGAGCGCAAGCACGAGCCACTTACCCGTGGACGCCAACGCCGTATGAAGGTTGCGTCCGAAGGCACTGTGGCGGTTTGCTTGATTCGGACCTTGGTTGACGACATGGCGGCGATGCCCGTTGGAGCGAGTTCGGTTCGGCATTATCCCACGCTCTGCCGGCGAGCTTTGGCGATGCGGTCGAGGGCGATCAGCTCTTCGAGCAAGGCCGGCAATGCGCGCAAGGGCAGCATCGTCGGGCCCTCGCAGGGGGCATGGTCGGGGTCCTGATGCGTCTCGATGAACATCGCGGCGACCCCGACCGCCGCGGCGGCACGGGCCAGGACCGGGCCGAATTCGCGCTCGCCGCCGGAGCGGTCGCCGAGCCCGCCCGGTTCGGCCACCGCATGCGTCGTATCGAACACGACCGGGTAGCCGGTGCGTGCCATGATCGGCAATGCGCGCATATCGACCACCAGCGTGTTGTAGCCAAAGCTCGCACCCCGCTCGCACAGCAAAATCTGCTCGTTGCCGGTCGAGGCGATCTTGGCCGCGACATTGGCCATGTCCCGCGGCGCCAGAAACTGCCCCTTCTTGACGTTGACCGGCTTGCCGGTCCGCCCGGCGGCCAGCAGCAAATCGGTCTGCCGGCACAAAAAGGCCGGCGTCTGCAGCACATCCACCACCTCCGCCACCGGCGCGCATTGCTCCTTCTCATGCACATCGGTCAGCACCGGCAACCCGGTCCGCTCCTTGACCTCGGCGAGGATCGGCAGTCCGGCCTCGAGCCCGATGCCGCGCGCACCATTGATCGACGAGCGATTGGCCTTGTCGAACGAGGTCTTGTAGATCAGCGGGATCTTGAGCTTTGTCGCGATCTCGACCAGTGCCGCGCTGATTTCGAGCGCGTGGGCGCGCGATTCGAGCGCGTTCGGCCCGATGATGAAAACCATCGGCAGGTCGTTGCCAATCATGATGTCGCCGACCGTGACGTGGCGCGCGGCTGAACGTGTCATTGCGAGGAACCTCGGGCGACCGGGTGATGCCTGAGCGTGCGTCGCCGTGCCCGCGATGACAATGCCAGTCATACCAAGCGCGATTGGTCGCGCGCGGCGCGGACGAAAGATGCGAACAGCGGGTGTGGCGCGAACGGGGTGGATTTGAGCTCAGGGTGAAACTGCACGCCAATATACCATGGGTGGTCGGGCAACTCGACGATCTCGGGCAGGATGCCGTCGGGCGACATGCCGGAAAAACGCAGCCCCGCCGCCTCCAAGCGGGCCTTGTAGCCGATATTGATCTCATAGCGGTGGCGATGGCGCTCGCTGATCATGTCGGCGCCGTAAATCGCGGCCACCCGGCTGCCCGCCGCCAGCACCGCGTCATAGGCGCCGAGCCGCATCGTCCCACCCAGATCCTCGTTCGAATTGCGCCGCTCGATGGTGTTGCCGCGCGCCCACTCGGTCATCAGCCCGACCACCGGATGCCGGCAGGCGCCGAACTCGGTCGAGCCGGCGTCCGGCAGATCGGCGAGATCGCGCGCCGCCTCGATCACCGCCATATGCATGCCAAAGCAGATGCCGAAATAGGGCACCCGCCGCTCGCGCGCGAAACGCGCCGCCTCGATCATGCCCGGCGTGCCGCGCTCGCCAAAACCGCCCGGCACGAGAATGCCGTGCACGCCTTCGAGCTGGCGCACCGCCTCTGCCTCCGCCTCGAAGACCTCCGAATCGATCCAGTCGAGATCGACCCCGACATTGTTGGCGAGACCGCCATGGGTCATCGCCTCGGCCAGCGATTTATAGCTGTCCGGCAGATGCGTATATTTGCCGACGATCGCGATCGTGACCCGGCCCTCGGGCTTTTTGATCAGGCCGACGATCTCGTTCCAGCGCGAGAGATCGGGCTCCGGCGCGTCGAGCCCGAAATGACGGCACACCTCGCGGTCGAACCCCTCGGCGTGGTAGGCGGCCGGAACCGCATAGATCGTATCGAGATCGACCGCCGGGATCACCCGTGCCTCGCGCAGATTGCAGAACAATGCAATCTTTTTGCGCGCGCCGGCCGGGATCGGCCGCTCGCAGCGGCATAACAGGATGTCCGGCTGGATGCCGAGACCGAGCAATTCCTTGGTCGAATGCTGGGTCGGCTTGGTCTTCAGTTCCCCCGCCGACGGAATGTAGGGAACCAGGGTCAGGTGCACGAACATGACCCGCTCACGCCCGAGCTCGTAGCCGAGCTGGCGGATCGCCTCGAGAAACGGCAGGCTCTCGATATCGCCGACGGTGCCGCCGATCTCGCATAAGACAAAATCCTCACCGTCGAGATCGGCCTGGATGAATTCCTTGATCGCGTCGGTGACGTGCGGGATCACCTGCACCGTGGCACCCAGATACTCGCCGCGCCGCTCGCGGGCGATCACCGTCGAATAGATCCGCCCGGTGGTCACCGAATCGCTGCGCCGCGCCGTCACCCCGACATAGCGCTCGTAATGGCCGAGATCGAGATCGGTTTCGGCGCCGTCGTCGGTGACATAGACCTCGCCGTGCTGATACGGGCTCATCGTCCCCGGATCGACATTGAGGTAGGGATCGAGCTTGCGGAGCCTGACCCTGAACCCACGTGCCTGCAGCAAAGCGCCCAGCGCCGCCGCCGACAAGCCCTTGCCCAGAGAGGAGACCACGCCGCCGGTAATGAAAATGAACCGCGTCATGGAATCCCAGCCTAAAGCATCCCCTGCCGCAATCCCACGAGGAAATCGCGGCCGGCGAAAGCCAGCCCCGCGCGATCCCTCAGTGCGCGAGCGGCGCGCTCGGTGCGGCCGGGGGCGCGGGTTTCGCCGGAGCGGCCGGCATGAGCGGTGTCGTCGGCGCCGCGGGCAGCGCCGGCCCACTCTGGCCAAGGATCGACGGCGGCGCGTGCTCGCGATTGTGCATGACCACTAACAGCACACTCGTTGTCATAAAGGCAGCGGCGAGGACCGCGGTCGCCCTGGTCAGCAGGTTTGCCGTCGATCGCCCGGTCATGAACCCCGACATCCCGCCGCCACCCATGCCGAGACCGCCGCCTTCGCTTTTTTGCAGCAGAATGACCCCGACCAGCGCGAACGCGATCATGATATGGAGCACGAGAATCAGGATGATCATGAGCCGGAATTTAGGCGCTCGTGCCGGCGCTGACCAGCACTCGAAGATCGCCGTCTGTTACGCGATGGCGATATGAGACAATTGCAGCGGCCGCGCCGACCCCAGATCGATGCGTGGTTCCCGGTTGCGGGGCGCACAAGCGGCTGCTAGGATCATGGCATGCCTAGCAACGCACACTCGAATGCTTGGTGGTGGCCCGTGTAAGCGGGCGGCCGGAGTTTGTCACTTCCGAATAGGGCCGCTGCGGAATCCGGGGCGGCCTTTGCATTTTTGCGGCGAGCCGTACCGGAACCCCACAGCGATCCCGGCGCGCAGGAGGTTCTCGTGCAGCTCACCAGCTCCATCTCTCGGGCCAGCTATGTCACGCGGGGCGGCATCGGCGTCCGTCGAGAGGTCCGCGAGCAGCCTTATCAGCCGGCCGATAATGCGCTGGCACAGGCGCTCGATTGCAGGCGCGGCCTGTTGTTCTCGTCGAGCTTTGAGTTCCCCGGGCGCTATACCCGGTGGGATATGGGGTTTGTCGATCCGCCGCTCTCCGTCACCGCGCGCGGGCGAAGCTTTGCAATCGACGCGCTGAACCCCCGCGGCCGGGTGCTGTTGCCGGCGATTGCCAAAGCATTGGCGCAGCTGCCGCAGACCGGCATCGAGCTGGTCGGCGGGAGCGGTCTGCGCGGCGCGGTGAGAGAGAGCGCCGAGCGGTTTCCCGAGGAGCAACGCAGCCGTCAGCCATCGGTGTTCTCGGTGCTGCGCGCGCTCGTTCGATTGTTCTCAAGCACCGAGGACCAGCATCTCGGGCTTTATGGCGCGTTCGGTTATGACCTCGTGTTCCAGTTCGAGCCCATCCCGTTGAAGCTGCCGCGGGCGGACGACCAACGCGATTTGGTGGTTTATCTGCCCGATGAAATCCTCGTCGTCGACCATATGCGCCAGATCGCTGCAACGCATCGCTATGAGTTCGAAGTTGCTGGCAGCTCGACCGCCGGCCTGCCGCACGAGACGGCGCCGGCACCCTATTCTCAGGGACCAGCCTCCGCGCGCGCGCCCGCGGAAAGCGACCATGCGCCGGGCGAGTACGCCGCTCTGGTCGAGCGCGCCAAGGACGCCTTCGTCCGTGGCGATCTGTTCGAAGTCGTGCCGGGCCAGCTGTTCGCCGATCGCTGCCCCGACCCGCCGAGCGTCGTCTTTCAGCGGCTGCGCCAGGCCAACCCGGCACCCTATGGTGCGCTGATCAATCTCGGCGACGGCGAATTCCTGGTCTCGGCCTCACCCGAAATGTTTGTGCGCGTCGAGGGGAAGCGGATCGAGACCTGCCCGATCAGCGGCACGATCGCCCGCGGTCGCGACCCGGTCGAGGACGCCGAGCGCATTCGCGAATTGCTCAACTCGACCAAGGACGAGAGCGAATTGACGATGTGCACCGATGTCGACCGCAACGACAAGTCGCGGGTCGCGGTGCCGGGCAGCGTCAAGGTCATCGGCCGCCGCCAGATCGAGCTCTACTCGCGACTGATCCACACCGTGGATCATGTCGAGGGTGAATTGCGACCCGAATTCGACGCGCTCGACGGGTTTTTGAGCCACGCCTGGGCGGTGACCGTGACCGGCGCGCCGAAATTGTGGGCGATCCGCTTTATCGAGCAGCACGAGCGCTCGGCGCGGTGCTGGTATGGCGGTGCGATCGGGCGGGTGACGTTCGACGGCAACATGAACACCGGGCTCACGCTGCGTACGATCCGCATGCGGGATGGGATCGGCGAAGTGCGGGCGGGTGCCACGCTGTTGTTCGACAGCGACCCGCAGGCCGAGGAGGCCGAGTGCCGGCTCAAGGCGTCGGCCCTGTTCGGCGCGATCCGGGGCGAGACTTCGGCCCCTGCTCACCGGAGCGCGAGGATGCAACCGGCGGGCGCCACGGCGCGGGTCCTGCTGATCGACCACGAGGATTCCTTTGTCCACACCCTCGCCAACTACCTGCGCACGGCCGGGACCGAGGTGGTGACGATGCGCCCCGAGCTGGCGCGCGCCGCGCTCCGTCGCGACGCGGCGCCAGATCTGGTCGTGCTGTCGCCGGGACCCGGCCGCCCCAATGATTTCGCGATGGGCGAAACAATCGACCTTTGCATCGAGCGCGCGCTGCCCGTCTTTGGCGTCTGTCTCGGGCTGCAAGGGATCGTCGAATATTTTGGCGGGGAGCTCGACCTGCTCCGCCGGCCGCATCACGGCAAACCGTCGCTCGTCCGGGTGCTGGGCGGCAGATTGCTGCGGGGATTGCCGGCGGAGTTTACGGTGGGCCGCTACCATTCGCTGCATGCGAGGCGCAGCCCCTTCCCGGCGGCGCTCTTAGTCACCGCGGAAACCGCAGACGGGGTGATCATGGCGATCGAGCATCGTGAGTTGCCCATCGCCGCGGTCCAGTTTCATCCCGAATCGGTCATGACCCTGCGCGACGAGATCGGCATGCCGATCATCGGCGCGGTGCTCGCCGGCCTGACGATGGCCCATGTCCCGACCGCGTAGGAGAGCCAACCGACGGGATGGCAGGTCAGAACATCTGGTCCAGCGTCTGCTGCCTGATCGCGACCGGGATGTGGTCGCGCAGGGATTGTGAGAATTCTTCGCCGAGATCGGTCTGGATCCCGGCGCCGATCTCGCGGGACAGCCCCTCGGTTGCGGTCTTTGCGCCGATTTTCGGTTCCTGCACCAAGATCAGCTGGGCCGCATAAGAGCCGTTGGCATCGGAAGCGGTGACGGCGGCACCGGGCTTGACCGCGAACAGCCGCGCGACCAGCGCCGGTGCCACCCCGTCGGCACCCGCCGATTGGCGCAGCAACGGCGGCGAGGTCGTGACCTTCAGTCCCTTAGCCGCCGCGACAGCCGACAGCGACGTGCCCGGCTTGACCGCGGCGGCCAGCGCCTGGGCCCGTGCGGTGACCAAATCGCGACGCCGCTCCGCCTGCCAACCGGCGATTGCCTGATCCTTGACCTCGGTGAGCGGTCGGATCGAGGGCGGCACGATCTTGGTCAGCTGCAGCACGAAAATCGCACCTTCGGGCGTCTGTGTAACCCGCGTCGTACGGTCGGCCTCGGTGGCGAAGGCGAGCTTCAGCACCGATGCGGGGGCGACCGGCAGCACCACCGTCTTGCCGGCACGATCGCGGCCCTGGTCATCGATCCTGGCGACGACCGTGGTCTTCAATCCGAACTTGGCTGCGGCCGCGCCGATCCCGGCGCCGCCGGCAATCGCGTCGTCCACATGGTTGGCGACGGTGTAGAGGCGGTCGACGGCTTCGTCATGAGCGACGTCCGCCTGCAGCTTCGCCTTCGCCTCGTCAAAGCTCTCGGTTCGCGGCGGCTCGATCCTGGTGATCCGCAGGATGTGCCAGCCGAGCGGTGAATGCACCGGCGTGCTCGGCTTGTTGAGCGGCAATGCGAACGCCACCTTGGCGAGGGTGTCAGGCAGCTCGGACTGCGCCAATAGCCCCAGATCGATGGTCTGGGGGGTCTGCCCGGCGATCGTGGTGGCCACCTCGTTCCAGCTCTGGCCGGCGGCGAGCGCCGCCTCGGCGGCCTTCGCCTTGTCCTCGGTCGGCACCAGGATCTGCTGCACGTCGCGCCGTTCGGGCAGCGCGAACTCGGCCTGCCGCTGGTTGTAGGCACTCTTCAGCCTCTCCAGCGGCACAGCGATCGTCTTGGCCAGATCGGACGGGGTCAGGCTCGCCAGCATAAACCCGCGATATTCGGGCGCACGAAAAAGATCCTGATGAGCATCATAATACTTGGTCAGCTCGGCCTCTGTCGGCTGGCCGACATCGCTTGCGCCCGCATCCGGAATGGTTACGATCGTTGCGATGCGCTTCTCGTTGCGGTAGCGATAGAGCGCATCGACCATGGCCGGCGGGGCGGCGGCGCCGGCGGTGATCGCCTGCAACAGATCGTTGCGCGGGATCTCCTGGCGCAGGCGCTCGACATACTGGCCCTCGCTCAACTGGTTCGCCGCCAGCAGCGCGTCGAACGCGGCGCGATCAAAGCCGCCGGTGCGCCCACGGAACATCGGATCCTGGGTGATCGTGTTGCGGATCACATCATCCGAGACTTCGAGACGCAGCCGTGTGGTCTCCTGATCGAGCAGGCTGCGGTCGATCAGCTGCCGCAGCACGTCATCGATGACGCCCATCTTCTTGGCCTGGCGCAGATTGACGGCGCTGCCGGTCTCGGTGCTGAGGCGATCGAGCGCCGGCTGCACGGCATTTTGCAAGGCACTCGCATCGATGCTCTGGCCGCCGACCGTGGCGACCGAGGTATCCGGCGGGCGACCGCGAAAGATGTCGCCGATGCCCCAGATCCCGAAGGTGATGATCAAGATGCCGAAGAGGCCCTTGACAAACCAGGACCCGGCCTGGGAGCGGATCGCTTGCAGCATGGTGCTGCCGGCCTCTAACTGGCGGCGCGGGCGGTTGACCCGCCCGGATGCCGGTGTGATCGTGACGAGGCGAGATGATAGGGGCGCCGGGAGAGGGCCGCAACAGCGGCCCGCCGCCGCACGCCGAGGAGGGCGAATGACCGATCGGACCCGGCTCGTCGCCGGCAACTGGAAGATGAACGGGTTGCGCGCCGACAGCGTCTCCCTCGCCGGTGCGCTGGCACGGCGGGCACGCGAGCCAGGAAGCAATGCGACGCTCGGCTGCGAGCTCCTGGTTTGCCCACCCTCGACGCTGCTCGCGGTGGTGCAGGGCGCCATCGCCGGCAGCGGCATCGCGCTCGGCGCCCAGGACTGCCACGCTGCGCCAAAGGGGGCGTTCACCGGCGATGTCAGCGCCGAGATGCTGGCCGATGCCGGGTGCACCCATGTCATTCTCGGGCATTCCGAGCGCCGCCACGGCCATGGCGAGAGCGACGCCGAGATTCGCGCCAAAATCGAGGCCGCGTGCCGGGCCGGGCTCCGGCCGATCCTATGTGTCGGCGAAACCCGCGAAGAGCGCGAGGCCGGGCAGGCGGTTGCGGTCGTCGCCGCGCAGCTTTCGGGCTCGATCCCTCGGGGTCTCGACCGGGCCCGGCTGATCGTCGCCTATGAGCCGGTCTGGGCGATCGGTACCGGGCTCAGCGCCACCCTCGGCGACATCGCGGCGATGCATGCGGCGATCCGCGCGGACCTCGCGCCCGACGCACGGGTCCTCTATGGCGGCTCGGTCAACCCGGCCAACGCCGCTGCGATCCTGGCACTCCCCGATGTCGATGGCGCGCTGGTGGGTGGCGCCAGCCTCGATGCCGATTCGTTCTGGGCGATCGCCCGCAGCTATGCATAGGAATGTCCATGTGCCGACCCGTTCTGGCGGGATCGCTCGGGCCCGGTCCGGGCGCGGCGTTCCGTTGGCCACCCGGCGCTGCTATAAGAATGTCCCCCGCTGCTGGCGAGCCTGCGCATGGTCCTGCTAATCGACAATCCACGCCCATCAGCGACCCCGGACTCCGCCTGATGAGCGGCGTGGCGGGCGATCTCAAATCGCTGCTAGCGGTGGCCGCCCAAGGCCGCAGCCTCACCGAGACCGAAGCCGAGCGGGCGTTCGACATCATCATGAGCGGCGACGCGACGCCGTCGCAGATGGGCGCGTTCCTGATGGCGCTGCGGGTCCGCGGCGAGACCGTCGATGAGATCGCGGGTGCGGCGCGGATCATGCGGGCCAAGGCCGCGGCGATTGACGCCCCGCCGGGCGCGATCGACACTTGCGGTACTGGCGGCGATGCCTCGGGCAGCTTCAACATCTCGACGGCGAGCGCGCTGGTCGTTGCCGGCTGCGGCGTTCCGGTCGCCAAGCACGGCAATCGAGCGCTGTCTTCGAAATCGGGATCGGCCGACGTGCTGACCGCGCTCGGCGTCAATATAGAAGCCGATCTGGCGTTGGTGCGGGCCTGTCTGTGGGAGATCGGCATCGGCTTTCTGATGGCGCCGCGGCATCACAGCGCCACCCGCCATGTCGCTCCCACCCGTGTCGAGCTCGGCACCCGCACGATCTTCAATCTGTTGGGGCCGCTGTCGAACCCGGCCCATGCCCGCCGCCAGCTGGTCGGCGTGTTCGCCCCCGAATGGGTAAAGCCGATGGCCGAGGTGCTCGGGCGGCTCGGCGGCGAGCGCGCCTGGGTCGTGCATGGCGACGGGCTCGACGAATTGACCACGGCCGGGCCCAACACGGTCGCCGCGCTCGATGGCGGCCGTGTCGATATCTTCGAGGTTGTCGCCGCGGATGCCGGGTTGCCGGAAGCGCGGCCAGAGGATTTGCGCGGCGGCGAGCCCGCTTACAACGCAGCGCTGATGCGCGACCTGCTCGGCGGGGTCGGCGGTCCGCTGCGCGACATCGTCCTGCTGAACAGCGCCGCGGCATTGCTGATCGCCGGCCGGGTGGCAAATCTCGGCGAAGGTGCCGGGCTCGCGGCTCGATCGATCGATTCGGGTGCGGCCCGCCAGGTGCTGGCGGAGCTGGTCTCCCGCACCAATGCCTGCGCCAGCGCCACGCAGGCCGCGCTATGAGCGACGTGCTGGAGCGCATCTGCACCGACAAGCGCGCCGAGATCGCCCGCGCCAAGACGGCGATGCCAGAGCCGAGGCTGGTCGCGGACCTCGCCTCGGCATCGCCGGTGCGGCCTTTTGCCGAAGCTCTGGCGCGACATCTGGCTTTGGGCCGCTACGGTCTGATCGCCGAGATCAAGAAAGCCTCCCCGAGCGCCGGGCTGATCCGCGCCGACTTTGATCCCGCGGCGCTGGCCCGTTCCTACGCCGAGGGCGGCGCCACCTGTCTTTCGGTCCTGACCGACACCCCTCATTTCCAGGGCAGCGTCGCCGATCTGCACACCGCGCGCCGCGCGGCACCGGAATTGCCGGTGCTGCGCAAGGACTTCATCCTCGATCCGTATCAGGTGATCGAGAGCCGGCTGGTCGGTGCGGACTGTATCCTGTTGATCATGGCGGCGCTGTCCGACGACAGCGCGCGCGAATTGGCGGCGGTTGCGGGCGAACTTGGCCTCGACGTGCTGGCCGAAGCGCATGATGCCGCCGAGCTCGATCGCGCGCTGCAGCTCCCAGTCAGGCTGATTGGACTCAACAACCGTAATCTCAAGACGTTGTCGGTCGATCTTAAGACAACAGAAGAGCTCGCGAAACAAGTCCCGCCGGATCGGATCGTGGTCGCCGAAAGCGGCCTGCGGGGTCCGGACGATCTCGATCGGCTCGCCGCCGCCGGCGCGCGTTGCTTTCTGGTCGGCGAAACCCTGATGCGAGCATCCGATGTCGCCGTGGCGACGCGCCAGTTGCTGCGTCTGCCCGAATTCACCCATCTCGACGCCGCGGGTCACGCCCGGATGGTCGATATCTCCGCCAAGGGCGAGACCGATCGGATTGCACGCGCCGGCGCGCGCGTGGTGATGCAGAGGGAGACCCTGGAGCGCATCCGCGTTGGCGATGTCGCCAAAGGCGACGTGCTGGCGGTCGCTCGCCTTGCCGGGATCATGGCGGCCAAGCGTACTGCCGAGCTGATCCCGCTCTGCCACCCGCTGGCGCTGACCTCGGTCGAGCTCGATCTCGTCTGCGTTCCGGAGCAAAACGCCGTCGAGATCGCCGCGACCTGCCGCCTGCGCGGACGCACCGGGGTCGAAATGGAGGCGTTGACCGCAGTCGCGGTGGCCGCGCTGACGGTCTACGACATGTGCAAGGCGGTCGATCGCGGAATGCTCGTCACCGACGTGCGGCTGTTGCACAAAGCAGGCGGCAAATCAGGCATCTGGGAGAGAGTCCCGTGATACTGGTCGAAGAGGCGCTGGCGCGGCTCCTGGCCTTGGTCGAGGCCTTGCCGGCGGAGCAGATCTCGCTCGCGGATGGCCTCGGTCGGGTCCTCGCGGAGGATGTGGCGGCCCGCCGGACTCAGCCACCTTTCGCTGTCTCGGCGATGGATGGCTATGCGGTGCGGGCGGCTGATCTCGGACGGATCCCGGTCGAATTGCGCATTGTTGCCGAGGTCCCGGCCGGGTCCGGGTTCGGCGGTCGGATCGGCCCTGGCGAGGCAGCGCGAATCTTCACCGGCGCACCGATGCCCGATGGCACCGACACGATCGTGATCCAGGAAGACACGGAGCGGCTGGGCGACCGGGTCCGGATCACCGAAGGCGCCCGCCGCGGCCGTTATGTCCGGCGAGAAGGGCTCGATTTTGCCGCCGGCGATGTGCTGTTGCGGGCGGGCCGGCGGCTCGGCGCGCGCGACATCGGTCTGTTGGCGGCGATGAACCGGCCGTGGCTGACGGTGCATCGCCGGCCGCGCATCGGCATTCTGTCGACCGGAGACGAGATCGTGATGCCGGGCGATCCGATCGGGCCGCACCAGATCGTCAGCTCGAACAGCCTGGCGCTCGGCGCCATAGTCACTGCCTGCGGCGGGGTTGCGGTATCGGTCGGCAACGCACCAGACGATGTCGAGGCGTTGCGCCGCATAGCCGCCGCGACAAAGGGTGTCGATCTGCTGGTGACGACGGGTGGGGTTTCGGTCGGCGAGCACGATCTGGTGCGCGAGGCGCTGGCCGCGGATGGTTTCGATCTCGATTTCTGGCAGATCGCGATGCGCCCGGGCAAGCCGCTGATGGTCGGGCGCTATCACGCGACCCCGATGCTCGGCCTGCCCGGAAACCCGGTTTCCACCTTCGTCTGTGCGATGCTGTTTCTCGCCCCCGCGATCGAGCGGATGTCCGGCATCGCGCCGACGCCCGGAACGACAGCGACCGCGCGGCTCGGCGCGGCCCTGCCGGCCAATGACCAGCGCCAGGATTATTTGCGGGCCCGGCTCGCGCGCGCCGCCGACGGCAGCGAGGAGGTCTATGCGTTCGACGTCCAGGACAGCTCGATGATGCGTCTGCTCTCTGCCGCCGATTGCTTGATCCTGCGCCCGCCGCACGCTCCGGCGGCTCAGGCTGGCAGCATCGTCCCGCTGGTGCGCTTTCCGGCTGGTGCGCTGCCGATCTGAGCGTTCGCGAAAGCATCTCCGGTAATTTTACCCTGTCCCGGGGAATGTCCCGGGGAATGTCCCGGGGAATGTCTCGGCCAATTTTGTTTTGCCTTTGCCCCTTGACGCGGCGAGCGAACTAAAGTAGAACGTCCGCAGAGTTTCGGGTTCGTTCCAGACTGGCCGAGGGGACTTCATGTTGACCGCAAAGCAGCGCGAATTGCTGCTGTTCATCAATCAGCGGCTAATGGCGACGGGCGTGTCACCCTCCTTCGACGAAATGAAGGACGCGCTGAGCCTCAAATCCAAATCCGGCATTCACCGGCTCGTCGGCGGGCTTGAAGAGCGCGGGTTTATCCGTCGCCTGCCGCACCGCGCCCGCGCGCTCGAAGTGACAAAACTGCCAGAAGAAAGTGCCGCCGGCTCGGCAGCCGGTCGCAGCCGGTTCTCACCGACCGTGATCCGCGGCAATTTCAAGGCTTCGCTGCCCGGTGCCCCGGTGGCGGCGGCGATCGAGGCGGTCGATTTGCCGCTCTATGGGCGCATCGCCGCCGGAACCCCGATCGAGGCGTTGCGCGACCAGAGTGCCACAATCGGCGTGCCGGGAAGCCTGCTCGGGCAGGGTGGCGAGCATTACGCGCTCGAAGTCGCCGGCGACAGCATGATCGACGCTGGAATTCTCGACGGGGATACAGTCATCATCGAAAGCGGCGACACAGCCGAAAACGGCGCGGTTGTTGTCGCCCTGGTGGACGATCAAGAGGTCACTCTAAAGCGGCTGCGCCGGCGCGGCGCTTCGATCGCTCTCGAACCGGCCAACAAAGCCTACGAAACGCGGATTTTTGGGCCGGATCGCGTCAAGGTCCAGGGCCGTCTCGTCGGACTGATGCGCCGCTACTGAGACGGGCTCCCGCCCGCGAGATCTGGCCGGGATCGCATCTTCGGCTGACAACGCGGCGCGGATCGGGGGATGGGGTGCCAACACCGCCGGCTGCAGCGATCCTGTCCTTGCGGGCGACAGGGCCGGGCGGGGCTCGAAAAGCCTGACTCCGTAGACGGCCGGAGGATTGCGAGCGGGCTAGCCACCCGGGGCCGGGTTCCCCTTGGCGGCAAGCGCTGCTTCCTCAGCCGCTTCACGCTTGGCGCGCGCCTTTTCGACCATGCGGCAGGCGAGGATCGAGACCTCGAACAAACCGATCAACGGCAGCGCGAGGCTGGTCTGGCTGACGATATCGGGCGGGGTCAGCACCGCCGCGACCACAAACATGATAACGATCGCATAGCGGCGCTTCGAAGCGAGCCCGGCCGCGGTGACGAGCCCAACGCGAGCCATCAGGGTCAGCAGCACCGGCAGCTGAAAGGCGATGCCGAAGCCGAACAGCAGGGTCATTACCAGCGACAGATACTCGCTGACCCTTGCGTCCAGCACGATCGGCAGCGTGCCCGGGCCACCGGGTGATTCGAAACTGACAAAAAATCGCCACGCGTAAGGAATCACGATGAAATAGGCAAGAGATGCACCCATGAGAAACAATATCGGCGTGGCAAAAAGATATGGCAGAAACGCGCGTCGCTCGTTCTTGTAGAGGCCAGGCGCGATAAATTTCCAGATTTGCGTCGCCACAACCGGAAAGGAAATGCACAAACCAGCCCAGAACGAGACTTTGATGTAAGTGAAAAACGCTTCGGTGAGCCCGGTGTAGATCAGGTGTCGCCCGGTCTGGCCATGGAAGATCACTGCCAGAGGATGGACTAAAAACCCATAGATCCGTATCTTGAACTGATAGCATACGAGGAACGCCACCATGATCGCGCCGATCGACCACATCAGACGGTTGCGCAGCTCGATCAGGTGATCGAGGAGCGGCATCCGGCCCGCTTCGAGCTCGGAGTCCCGATCGTCGGTCATCGTGCTCGGCTACGGGCGCGGCGGCACGATGTCGGCTGCGATCGCGATCGGGTCGCGGCCGTGCTCAGGCGGCGGCTCGCCTGCCGGCGCTTCGTCGATAATCGTCGCCGCTCGAGGGTGACTTTCGACCGCAGCGGCCGGCGCCGCGTCACCGGCTGGCGGTGGTGCGGCGATCGTGCGCATAGCCGGCTCCGCTGCCTCGGCTGCCGGTAACGGTGATCCCGGTGCCATGAGACTTGGCAGCTGCGGTGGTGCGAGATGCTCGCGCAGGCTGCCCTCCGGGTCGATCGTGTTCTGGAACTCCTTGTCGAGATCGAATTCGGCGGCCTTCTTGAGCTGCTGGCGCACCTCGTCGAGCTCGGCCTCGCGGATCAGCTGGTCAATGCTACCCTGAAATTCGCGCGACAGAGTGCGGGCCTTGCGGATCCAATATCCGGCGACGCGCATTGCTTTCGGCAAGTCCTTGGGCCCGACGAACACAAGGGCAACGACGCCGATCAGCAGGATTTCGGACCAGCCGAAGTCGAACAGCATCGCTATCGGTTCCGCTTCATTACCAGCGCTTGCGCCAAAACCGGCCGGGCGATGATGCCAAACCGCCCCGCCCCGGGCAATGCCGGCCCGGCCGAGCCGATCGCCGCTGCGCCATCATCACTCAGCCCATCGCGGTGATATGGGTTCGAAACGTCAGCGGGTCAGCGATCCGCCGCATCGGCTCGAGGCTGCCGCCGGTGCCGCGGACAATGATCGTGCCGTAGCCGAGAACCCGCCCGAGGATTGTCTGGTTGACATCGACGCTTTCGACCTTGCCGCGGTTCATTTCGAGGGTATGGCGTGACAACAGCCCGGTCTTGTAGATGACGCGATGATCGGTGACCGCGAGTTCGGTCGTCGTGCGGCGGATGAACGCCTGCAGCGCGGCGGAGAGCGTCAGCAGCGCGAAGATTACCGCCGCGATCTTCAGGGCGAGACTCAGGTTCGGCCGGCCGGAAGCGACGAATGCACAGATGATGAGCGCGATGCAGACGATCAGCGCCAGGATCGCGCGCAGATAGATCAGCCAGTGCAGCCGCGTCTCGTAAACCACCCTCTCCCCCGGCTGCAACACCCGTCTGACATAGCTCATCGCCGCCGATATCCTCGTCGCGAGCTGTCGCCTCCGCTGCCATTCGCGGTACGATGGCCTCGGCCGGGCGGCAGCCGCGCCCATCATATCAGCATCGGCCCGCGGCCGCGCATCGGTCGTGGCGATCGGATCGTCACGCACCAGGGCGCAGCGCAGCCTTGTAGGCGCGTACCGCCGCGGCAAAGCCTACGACCAGCGCGTCCGCGGTCAATTCGTGGCCGATCGAGGCCTCGGCCACCATTGGCAGAGCCGCGACCAGCGGTGGCAGGTTGGCGAGGTTCAGATCGTGGCCGATATTGACGGTGAGACCGAGATCGGCGGCACGCGCGGCGGTGGCGGCACACGCCGCCCGCTGCGCATCGGGCCGGCCGGTGCGGAACGCGGCGGCATAGGCGCCGGTATAGATCTCGACGCCGTCGGCGCCGGTGTTGTGAACCGGTGCCACGGCAGCAGGATCGGGGTCGATAAACAGGATCACCCGGATGCCAAGCGGCTTCAGTCGGCTCAACGCGTGGTCGACCAGCTGGTGGTGCGTCGCGTCGAGCTTCCAGCCCTCCTCCGAAGTGAAGGCGTCAGGAGCGTCGGGGACGAGCGTGCATTGTTCCGGCTTCACCTCGGCAACGAGGTCCAGAAAGCGGCGGTCGGGATAGCCTTCGAGGTTCAGCTCGAACCCCGGCCGCCACGGGCGCATCAGCTCTGCGAGCACGAACACGTCGTCGCGGCGGATGTGGCGCGCATCGGGCCGCGGGTGCACGGTCAGCCCGTCGGCCTCGGCATCATGGGCAATCCGGCCGAACCGGGCCAGCTCGGGAACGCCGGTCCGCCGCGAATTGCGCAATAGTGCTACCTTGTTCAGGTTGACGCTGAGCCTCGCCATCGCCTGATGCTACACCCGCGCGCGCTCGTGGGTCAGCCTCGATCTCACCCGCTTGGCGCGAGGCACCACGTTCTGCCCGCGCCGCTCATCCGCGGGGCCGCCCATGATCGGAATGGCCGACGGTCGGAATGCTCACTGATCAGAATGCCCATGTCAGAATGGTCAATGATCAGAAGGACCTGTGGTCAGAACGGAATGTCGTCGTCGAGATCGTTGACCGGCTTGCGCGCGGCGCCGCGGCCGCTGGCCGCAGGCACGGAACGGGCCGGTGCCGTATCGGCATAGCCATCGTCGAAATCGCCATCCATCGGTGGCCCGCCGATGGCCCCGCCGCGAGCGCCCCCGGCCGCGTCGAGCATCGTCAATTCGCCGCGATAGCGTTGCAGCACGATCTCGGTCGTATACCGTTCCTGGCCCGAATTGTCGGTCCATTTGCGGGTCTGCAAGGCGCCTTCGAGATAAACTTTGGCGCCCTTTTTCAGGTATTTCTCGGCAATCTCGGCGAGCCGCTCGTTGAAGATCACGACGCGGTGCCACTCGGTGCGCTCCTTGCGCTCGCCCGAGACCCGGTCGCGCCAGCTCTCCGAGGTGGCGACCGTCAGGTTGGCGATGCGCATGCCGTCCTGGGTCGAGCGCAGCTCCGGGTCGCGGCCGAGATTGCCGACCAGGATCACCTTGTTGACGCTGCCAGCCATGGGTCACCCGCTGCAAATGGTTGCTGCGGGCACCATCTTATCAAATCCTGCCATTGTTCCCACTTTATTCTTATCCACAGGGAACCCTGCACATGTCGTTTCTCACCCAGATCAACACCCTGATCGGCAACGACCCCACCACCCCGACCCAACCCGGCGGGAACGCCGACAGTGAAGACGGCGTGCTTCTCGATGCCTATTCGCGTGCGGTCACCGGTGCGGTCGAGCGGGTCGGGCCGGCGGTCCTGCACCTGCAGGTGACCGGAACCAACGAGCACAGCAACGGCACGGGCTCGGGCGTTGTCTTCACGCCCGATGCCTATGTGCTGACCAACAGCCATGTCGTCAGCGGCGCACGCACGATCGAGGCGGCCTTTCCCGATGGCCGCAATCTGCGTGCCCATCTCGTCGGCGACGACCCCGACACCGATCTTGCGGTGCTGCGCCTCGACGGCGAGGCCGGAGAGTTTGCCCGGCTCGGCGATTCGCGGCGGCTCAAAGTCGGTCAGCTGGTCATTGCGATCGGCAACCCGTTCGGTTTTCAGTGCACGGTCACGGCGGGCGTGGTCAGCGCGCTCGGCCGCTCGCTGCGCAGCCGCTCGGGCCGGCTGATCGACAGCGTGATCCAGACCGACGCGGCGTTGAACCCGGGGAACTCGGGCGGGCCGCTGGTCACCGCCGCCGGGGAGGTTGTCGGCATCAACACCGCGATCATCGGCATTGCCCAGGGCATCTGCTTTTCGATCTCGGCCGCAACGGTCGAGTTTGTCGCTTCGCGGCTGATCCGCGAAGGGCGGGTGCGGCGCTGCTACATCGGAGTGGCCGGACAGAACGTGCCACTATCGCGACGGGTCGTGCGCTTTCACGATTTGCCGCGCGAGACCGCGGTGCGCGTCCAGTCGACGGCACCCGATGGGGCCGGCCGCGCCGCCGGTCTGTTGAGCGGCGACATCATCGTCGCGGCCGACGGTTCGCCTGTCGCAGACATCGACGAGCTGCACCGGCTGCTGACCGAGGAGCGCACCGGCAGGCCGATGCCGCTCACCGTGCTGCGCCAGTCGCAAAAGCTCGAGGTGCTGGTGACGCCGCGCGAGACCCCGCCGCGCCCGGCGGTGTAGAGTTGATCGTCAGCCCGCAACTGGCGTAGGCTCAAGCATGCCACTTCCGATCGGCGCGCATCACTGAGTTCGGGGCGGATTGCGCTCGCCCCGCCTCTGTAAAGGCGCGACTGTTGCTGGCAATCCGAGCCGCCGCGGCAGCATTCGGCGCTCCCTTGAAAATCAAAAATCGGCGTGCCAGTCCCAGTCACGTGTGTCGGGCGCCACCTTTTGCACGGCGATGCAGGAGGGATTATCGCGCGCATGAATCGCCGATCGTCCGGTGCCGTTCCAGCGCCGCCGCAGCGCGACAAGCGGGTTGGGCGCACGGCGGACTTCCGTCGCGTCGAACACCCGGTAGGATGGGTAGGTTGTCAAATGGCCGAGCAGCCGTGCGATCGACGGCATGTTGACGTCATCGAAGATCACGACGCCGCCGACATCGATCATCTTGTTGACGTAAAAGAAATCGACCAGGGCGTGGTCGAAAGTATGCCAGCCGTCGATGATCGCCGCCTGGATGCGGGTCCGCGCCTCGAGCAGACGCGGCAAGGCAAGCTCGGAGCCGGCATCGACATGCTCGACAAATCGTATATAGCCGGCGCGCTCCACATTAAGCAGGCCGATCCCGGCGTAAAGCTTGGATTGGTTGGGGTCGATGACGATATGCCGCGCCGGCTTGCCGTTGTGGTCGAGCGCGGCGCAGGCGAACAGCGTTGATATGGCGTAGCCGAAACCGACCTCCAGTGAGATGTCCGGCTTCACGACCTCGAACACGCGAATGATGAGCTCACCTTCCGCCGCGCTCATATTGGCCAGCAGCGGACGGGCGACACCGTGCGCATCTTCGACCCGGTTCGTCCGCAGAATCCGGGCGAGCACCGGGCTGGCGGCAGCAGTTTTAAGGGTGGGTTCGCGCATGACGCGAGGATGCCGAGCAGCGGCGGCGTTTACAAGCCCGAGCGGCGCGTCCGGCGGTGTGACGCCAGCGACCCCGACCGCCTCGGGAGGAGGCGCGCAGGTTGCGCATTCAAGCCTTATCGCGGCGCCGCCCAATCCGGCGCTGCCGGCGGCACCGCCACGCGAGCATCAGGCCAGCGGTCAAAAATACCGGGAGCATGCCCGGCTCGGGCAGCAGCTCGGCCGCTGCGAGCGCCGCCAACTCCTGGTGGCCGTGTTCCGTCGGATGCTCGTAATCCCAGAAGAGATAACTGTTGGGTCGGGCGCAGGCCTCGCCGCCGCCAAGATAACCGCCCGAATAGCAGGGGTCGGTCACGTCGGTATACCCGAAGGCGGCGGGGTCGGCGACAGCGTCGTCGATCAGCGAGTACGTGTCGAGAAGATGGACTGTGATCTCGCTGCTCGCGGCAAAGGCGTCGATGTCGGCGGCCAGATCGGTGTTGTACCCGGCCGACAGCGCGCTCGCGAGCGCGGCCGTGCCAGCATCGCCGTTTTCGGCCGGCGTCTTGCCGATGTCCGGCACCAGCGGAACAATGAAAGTCTCGGCCCCCTCGCCGGCCAGCGTCTCTACCGCGGCGGCTGCGGTCTGCGCCGCCGTCGCCAGGTCGCTGCCGGCATCGGCGATGGTCAGAGTGCTCGCTGCGATGTCGTCGAGGGCGTCAAGCACGTCGTTGGCGCCGATCCACAGCGTATAGAGCCCGGTCGAAGGCGCCTTGCCCGATGCCAGGAACGAGAACAGGGCAACCTGCTGCGTGATATTGGGAATGATCGGGTTCGCGCCCGGTACGGCCGGACCGGTGACGGCGCCGGCAAAGGCGTAGTCGGTGCCGCCTGCGAGCAACGGCTGCAGCATGCCGAGCCCGAGATCTTGCGACAGATCCTCGACCCAGGTCGGCCCATTCGAGAAATGGCCGGCAAAATAGGGCGGTGCCGGGATCGCCCCGCCGGTCGCGAGGAAGATGTTGCCGGCATCCGACAGGCTGTCGCCAAAGGCGTAGATCGCGGTGAACGGAGCGGCTGCGGCCGGGCCGCTGAGGACGGCAAGCAGCGCCAGCGCCGACACTCCCAGCAAGGCTCGCACGGTCCTGCCCCCATTCGGCCGATGCGGGCGCGGGCCGCCTTCCCCATTCACCGGCATCCGGGCTTGCTTTTGGTCCCGAGCCGCGCCACCGGGCGCGCGCTCGCGGTTACTGCAAGCCGTAGAACCCCATCGCACCGCCCGCCATCACCTGGTGCTTCGCCGCGGCCGATAGCGGCCCGAGTCGGTCGCGAAGCATCTGCGGCGCCCCCGGAAAGAAGCCATCCTGGTGGGGATAGTCGGTGGCCCACATGATCTTGTGCGGGCCGATATATTGGGCGAGCACAGCGATCGAGTTCTCGACCGGCTCGAACGAGATCCAGCAATTGCGCTGGAAGAGCTCGCTCGGCCGTATCGAGGGCGCGGTGTCGTTAAAGCCATGATCGTCGAAATGCCGGTCCATGCGGTCGAGCCAGGGCGCGATCCAGCCGCCGCCCGATTCGAGAAACGCGATCCTGAGCTGCGGGTGGCGGTCGACGACACCGCCCCAGATCACGGCCATCGCCGCCAGCATCATCTCCATCGTATGACTGATCATGTGGCGCGCGGCCCGATCCGCCGCGAAACGATCGACGCCGACGGTCGGCATCGCATTGGTCTGGCCCTCGTGAAAGCCGACCGAGAAGCCGAGCTCTTCGGCCTCGGTCCAGAAGCCCTCGTAGACCGGGTCGCTGATCATCTTGTTGTCGTGATACGGGTTCGGCCGCAGAAAGCCGCCGCGCATGCCGAGCTTTTCGCGGGCGAAGCGCATCTCGGCAATTGCGAGCTCGACCGACTGCATCGGCAGCATCGCGACCCCGAAGAGGCGCTCGGGATAGGGCTTGCAGTAATCGGCGAGCCAGCGGTTATAGGCGCGGCACATCGCGGCAGCCATCTCGGGGTCCTCGACCGCGCCGGCGAACAGGCCAAGGCTCGGATAAAGGAAGGCGGCGTCGATGCCGTCCAGATCCATGTCCTTGATGCGGGCGTGCGGGTCGAACCCGCCCTTCTTCCCTTCGGCGAATTTGAGGCTGTCGAGCTTGACCGTGCCCTGGCGCACCCCGACCGCACCCAAACTGCCGATGCCGCGCGGATTGCCGAGCAATCTGCCGTCGACGCTCATGCGCTCCTTGCCGTTTTCGTCGATGACCATCCGCGGCCGGCGCTCGCGGAACGCCGGGTCGATGTATTCCTCCCACAGTGAGAACGGCTCGAGCACGTGCCCGTCAGCATCGATCGTGTTGTAGGCGAGCGCCATGACCCATCTCCCTCGGATGCATCCGAGGGGTGATCTTATCGGCCGCGCGAGGCCGGCGCGAGCCCGAACTCCCGTAGCGCGCCAGCAGCGTCGACAGGGCGCAAATCCCATTCTGTTCGCTGTGGTGTTGGCACCGGGCGGACGCTAAGTTCGGTCCATGCAATCGATCCGGATCCGCGGCGCGCGCGAGCACAATCTGAAGAACATCGATGTCGATCTGCCGCGCGACAGCCTGGTGGTGATGACCGGGCTGTCGGGCTCGGGCAAGTCGTCCTTAGCCTTCGACACGATCTACGCCGAGGGCCAGCGCCGCTATGTCGAGAGTCTCAGCGCCTATGCGCGCCAGTTTCTGGAATTGATGCAAAAGCCCGAGGTCGAATCGATCGAGGGGCTGTCGCCGGCGATTTCGATCGAGCAGAAGACGACTTCGCGCAACCCGCGCTCGACGGTTGCGACCGTGACCGAGATCTACGATTACATGCGGCTCCTATGGGCGCGCGTCGGCGTGCCCTATTCGCCGGCGACCGGGCTGCCGATCGTCAGCCAGACCGTGTCGCAGATGGTCGACCGGGTCATGGCAATGCCCGAGGGGGCCCGGCTCTATCTGCTCGCGCCGATCGCGCGCGGGCGCAAGGGCGAATACCGCAAGGAGCTGATCGACCTCAAAAAGCGCGGGTTTCAGCGGGTCAAGATCGACGGCAAGATGGTCGAGCTCGACGAGGTCCGGCCGCTCAGCAAGAATTTGAAGCACGACATCGCGGTCGTGGTCGACCGCATCGTCGTCTCGGTCGATCTCGGCAACCGGCTCGCCGATTCGTTCGAGACCGCACTCGATCTCGCCGACGGCATCGCCATTGCCGAAAACGCCGATTCGGGCGAGGAGACGATCTTCTCGGCGAAATTCGCCTGCCCGGTGTCGGGCTTTACGATCCCCGAGATCGAGCCGCGGCTCTTTTCGTTCAACAACCCGTTCGGCGCCTGCCCTTCCTGCGACGGGCTTGGCACCAAGCTCTATTTCGACGCCGGTCTCGTCGTCCATGACGAGCGCAGAAGCCTTGCCGAGGGCGCGGTCAGCCCGTGGTCGCACTCCTCCTCGCAATATTACACGCAGACGCTCGAAAGCATCGCCCGGCATTTCAAGCAGAGCATGCACACACCCTGGGTCGATCTGCCGAAAAAGATGCGGCAGACGATCCTCGACGGCTCGGGCGGCGAGCCGATCCAGATGAACTATGATGACGGGCTCAGGAAATACACGACCGAGCGGCCGTTCGAGGGTGTGCTACCGAACATGGAGCGGCGGTTTCGCGAGACCGACAGCGCCTGGGTCAAGGAGGAATTGGGCCGCTATCAGAGTGCGCGGACCTGCGAGGTGTGTGCGGGCGACCGGCTGAAGCCCGAAGCGTTAGCGGTCAAAATCGCGCGCCACAACATCAGCGAGGTCGCGCGCATGTCGATCGCCGAGGCGCGGCAGTGGTTCGCCGGCATCGACACCGAGTTGACGCCCAGCCAGCGCGAAATTGCCCAGCGCATCCTGCGCGAGATCAATGAGCGGCTCGGCTTTTTGCAGAATGTCGGGCTCGAATACCTGACCCTGTCGCGCGCCTCGGGCACCTTGTCGGGCGGCGAGAGCCAGCGCATCCGGCTCGCCTCGCAGATCGGCTCGGGGCTGACCGGGGTCCTTTATGTGCTCGACGAGCCGTCGATCGGCCTGCACCAGCGCGACAACGGCCGGCTGCTCGCGACCTTGCGTCGGCTGCGCGACCTCGGAAATACCGTGATCGTCGTCGAGCATGACGAGGAGGCGATCCGCACCGCCGATTGGGTCGTCGATATGGGGCCAGGTGCGGGCATCCATGGCGGCCATGTCGTGGCCGAGGGCGCGCCCGACGCGATCATGCAGAACCCCGCCAGCATCACCGGCCAATATCTGACCGGCGCGCGCCAAATCGCGGTGCCGCAGGTCAGGCGCAGCGGGCATCCCGGGCAGATCCTGCGCATCCTCGAGGCGAGCGGCAACAATCTGAAGGGCATCACCGCCGAGATCCCGCTCGGCACGTTTTGCGTCGTGACCGGGGTGTCGGGCGGCGGCAAATCGACCCTGGTCATCGAAACCCTGTACAAGGCATTGGCGAAGCGGCTCAACAACGCGCGCGAGCAGCCGGCCCCCCTTGCCGGGCTCGAAGGCGTCGAATTTCTAGACAAGATCGTCGATATCGACCAGTCGCCGATCGGCCGCACGCCGCGCTCGAACCCGGCGACCTATACCGGCTGCTTCACCCCGATCCGCGACTGGTTCGCCGGGCTGCCGGAGGCGAAGTCGCGCGGCTATCTGCCGGGCCGGTTCTCGTTCAATGTCAAGGGCGGGCGCTGCGAAGCCTGCCAGGGCGATGGCGTGATCAAGATCGAGATGCACTTTCTGCCTGACGTCTACGTCCAGTGCGACGTCTGCAAGGGCCGGCGCTACAACCGCGAGACGCTCGAAGTATTGTTCCGCGCCAAGTCGATCGCCGATGTGCTCGACATGACCGTCGATGAGGGGGTCGAGTTCTTCCGCGCGGTGCCGGCGATCCGCGACAAGCTCACCACCTTGCAGCAGGTCGGGCTCGGCTACATCCATATCGGCCAGCCGGCAACGACCCTCTCGGGCGGCGAGGCGCAGCGCGTCAAATTGTCAAAGGAACTCTCGCGGCGCGCCACCGGCCGCACTCTCTACATCCTCGACGAGCCGACCACCGGGCTGCATTTCGAGGACGTGCGCAAATTGCTCGAAGTGCTGCACGCGCTGGTCGAGACCGGCAACACGGTCTTGGTCATCGAGCACAATCTCGAAGTCATCAAGACCGCCGATTGGGTCATCGATCTCGGCCCTGAAGGCGGCGACGCCGGCGGCCACATCGTCGCCACCGGCACCCCCGAAGACATCGCCGCCGCCAGCGGCAGCTACACCGGCGACTATCTGCGCCCCTATCTCGCCCGCCGCCCCCCACAGACAAGACGGCGAAGGGCGGGGTAATGTAAGATCTAGTCTAGCTCAACAATCTATCCGCCTCTTGGCCCATCGGCGACGGTTCGTTAATAAGACCTCTCTAAGCAAATTCATCTCAAGCGCCTCCGAAATAATGGAATTCGCTCTGGTCTCCGTGCTGCTTAGCCGGCGCGCGTTTACCGCAATAACGATCCTGGACTTCTGGAGCTGCTTCGTATCCGCGGAAGCCGATCCGCCCGGATGGAGTATTCGGGAAACGGGGAAAATTATCGGGCGTCGCGGGAAGCCATTCTGTCGGCACGAACACACTGATAATGAGCCCCTCTTTGACTGCCAACACGTAATCGACTTCCTTGACTCGGCTCAGTTTCGCCCTCCAGGCATATCGTGTAGCATCGTATAACGATCTTCCCCCAATGTAGGATTTATAGATCTCGACGAGCATAACCTTGTCTTCGAACAGCGCCAGGGGCTGTTCCATACTATCCAGACGCACCTTGAGCCTCACCTTAGATGAGTCACTAATCTTGCGTAGAGCCTTTTGCAAGCGTACACTAGGCTCCCACCGTGTTAAGAGTAGGGAAGCTCCGTCAATTCCCCGTCATGGCAATGCCCGTCGGATAACACCGTCGGCCGACTCCTTTCGGTACCGGGCGTAAACGTGACACGTAGCCATCCGATTGTTGAGTTGCGATATAGTGCAGGCGGTCCTGCGCGGGCGTAACGCGGGGGCGAAATGATTTTCGGCCCAGCGTATGCCGATATCGCGGTTCCTCCCCCGCCAAAGCGGGGGAGGGGGACCATGCGAAGCATGGTGGAGGGGTATGCGAGCGCCGAAGAGAACCATCGAGCAAGCCCCGCGGATTGCGGCGGCGGATGAGCCTGCCGGAGGTCGTGCTGTGGCAGGCGCTGCGACAGAAGCGTCTCGCGGGTTTGAGAATTCGTCGGCAGCACCCGATCGGGCCCTACATCCTTGATTTTTATTGCCCGGCGGCGCGGCTGGCGATCGAGGTCGACGGGCTCGCGCACGACACGACGGTCGCGGCGCGGCGCGACGAGCGACGGCAGGCTTGGCTCTCGCAGCGCGGCATAACCGTATTGCGGGTGCGCGCTGTGGACGTGTTGCGCGACGAACGCCTGGAGGACGTGCTTCGCGCAATCGAGAACGCAGCCCGCTTTGGCGGCACCCCCTCCGGCGCGCTTTGCGCGCCACCTCCCCCGCGAAAGCTGGGGAGGAACCCGCCCACGGCGGTCGTAAACAATCCCAACTCATTACGACCGAAATGAACACCGTTCGCCAACAGGCCATAGAGGAGTTGCGGCAGATGGTGCTGGCGGCATTGGACGGGCATGATGCGGCGGAATGGCTGTTCGGCACGTGCGCGCGCGGCGAGCCGCGGCAGGCGAGCGACATCGATATCGCGATCCTGCCCCGAGGCGAGCTTCCGGTTGGCTTTTTCGCCGAGCTCGACGCGGACATCGAGGAAAGCACGACCTTATGATGTCGATCTCGTCGATCTGCGGCATGCCGACCGCGCCCTGATCGAGGAGGTGCTCCGCGAAGGCGTCAAATGGCGGGATTAGAGCGGCGGCTGGCCGAGGCCGAGGCGGCGCTCGCCACCCTCGACGAGGTCGCAGGCGAGGCAGATCGGTCGCTCGTCGGGCGTGATGGCGCGATCCTGCGGCTGATCTATACCTTCGAGGCGGTCTGGAAGGCCTGCCAGCAGCCGCTCGCCGAGCGCGAGGCTGTCGAAGCTGCATCGCCCAACAGCACGATCCGCGCCGCAAGGCGGCTCGGCTGGCTGTCGGACGAAGATGCCCAGTGGGCGATCAGGGTGGGCCGCGACCGCAATCTCGCGGTCCATATGTATCGCGGCGAGATCGGTGCGGAAATAGCTCAGCGTCTTGCTGCCATGCCGCCCTCCTACGCGCTGGCTCGAAGCGCTGCAGCAGCGGGCGGCGGCGAGCGAATAACGCCGCCAGTGCCGGAACCACGGGGGTCAGGCGAGGTTGGCGGCGACGAGGTATTTCTTCATCATGTCGATCACGTAATCGGTAACCGAGCCTTGCGCCGCGTGGGCGGCGATCCAGCCGAGTATCGCGCGCAGCGGGGTGCCGGAGAGCTCGGTCTCGGAAATCGCGCGAAACCGCCGCTCGATCGGGGCGCGGTAGCGCTCGGGATCGAGCTTGCCCTTGGGCCACGGATCGAGCGTCTCCGGCACTGCGCAGCGGCCGATCAGCGGGATGATCGGCAGAAATCCGGCACCGGCGCCGGGTCCGAACGCGGCGCGCTGCGCATCGCTCCAGCCGGCGAACAGCGGGTTGTCGTCGGCCAGCACAAATTCGCTGCGCAGCAAATCCTGGCAGTTCTTGCGCCCGAGCAGATAGTCGTAGCGCATGAAATCGGCGCAGGCGAAGCCGATAAACGCTCCGAGCCCGGCGCTGGCGATCGCCTTTTCGCCCAATGTCGTGCCGAGCTGCGGCGTCAGCATAAAGCGGCTGAACACGCTCTCGTCGGCGGCCATCGCCAGATCGCGGGAATCGTAACGCGTCTGCTGCATCACGGCACCCGCCACCGCGCCGACGGTGTGGGCAAAGCTTGTCAGCCCTTGCGGGCCCAGCGCCGCGCGGCCCGCGAACGGGTCGATCAGCAGCACCGCCCGATTGGCAAAATGCGGGTCGCGCGGGTTGCTGCCGGCGATGCCGCACAGCGCGGCGCGGGCCAGCTCGATCGGCTCGTTGTCGGTCACCCCGCCATCGACCGCGAGAAAATGATAATCCTCCGGCACATCTCCAGCCCCGTCGGGGATCAGCGCCTGCCAATCGGGGGTCAGGACGGTGTAAGAGACTGCCCCGGTGGCCGCCGCCATCGCCGCCGCGGCGACGAGCGGGGCGCTGAGCACCACCCGGTAGCGGTAATCTGCCATCGGCCGGGCGAGCGCCCGCGGTGGAAACCCGAGCGGAAAGGCCGCTGTGGCGCGCGCGAACCGGCTGAAATCGTCCCAGCTGGCGGCTTGCGGCAGGCGTTCCGCGGCGAAGTCGAGGGTCAGCTCGTCGGGGCGGAATTCCGGGATCGGCTGACCTGGGTAATGCAATGCGAAGCGGATGAAATCGGCGTGATCGACATAGGCTTCACTGCGACCATTGCCGAAATCGAGCTTAAACGGGATGCCGCGCAGATTGGTCAGGGTCAGGATCACGCGCAGCGGCGCGGCGACCCAGCTGCGCGGCTGCTGGCGTTGACCGGTAAAGCCGATGATCGTCTGCGCGCCCTCGTCGATCGGAGCGCCGTTCAGCAATGAGGTGACCTCCTTGCCGATGTCGTCGGTATCGAGAAACCGGTCGAGGGTCAGTGTCTCGATCCATATGTCGTAGAGCGGGTTCCCGGTCGGCCCCTCGCCGACCAGCGTCCCGCGCGAGACCGGATCGAACGCGAAATTCAAGGCCCGCGCGGCGACCGCGGCGCATACGCCGCCGCCCGAGGTCCCGGTGACGACGCGCAGCACGACATTGTGCTTGGGCGCCACCGCATCGCCGGCGTCGCGCTGCTGCGTCCAGGCGTCGAGCGCCTCGATCAGAAAATCGAGCGCACCGGCGGTATACGCCCCGGCCGAAACCGTGCCGCCGAGCACAAGGCCGAGCTCGAAGGTGCGCGGCGGCACCGCCGGGTCATCAAGAAACCATTTGGCGATTTCCTTTTTGCTCGGCGGCGCCCGGTTGAACATCGGCGGGCGGGTCAGTCGAGATGCGCTTTCAAAAAGGCCGTCATGCGGTCCCAGGCCTGGTTGGCGCCGGCAACGTCATAGGCGGCGCTGCGTTCGTTGGCGAAGGCGTGCGCGGCGGCGTAGCGGTAGATCTCATGCCTGGCGCCGGCCGCGCGCAAGGCCCGCTCGAGATCGTCGACGAGAGCCGGGGTGCACCAATCGTCCTGGTTGGCGAAATGGCCCTGAAACGGTGCGCGAATCTTGGCCGGGTCGGCAAATTCCTTGGGTGGGATCCCGTAAAAGCACACCGCGGCCGCGATCTCGGGAACATGGACGGCGGCGGCAATCGTCAGCGCCCCACCCATGCAGAAGCCCATGACCGCGATCTTGCCGCTGTGCTCGGAGAGCTGGAGCGCAGCCCCGCGCAAATCCTGATGCGTGGCATCGGGAAAATCGAGCTCGGTCATCAAATGGTTGGCCTCGTCGGGTGCGCTCGTAACCCGGCCCTTGTAGAGATCGGGTGCCAATGCGTTGTAGCCGGCGCGGGCAAAGCGGTCGGCCACGCCGCAGATCTGGTCGTTCAGGCCCCACCATTCCTGGATCACGATGATCCCGGGCCGGCCGCGCCCGGCGGTCGCCAGATAGCCCTTGGTCGCCGTGCCGTCGGGGCGGGCGAAGTCGGTCATGATCCCCATCGCGATACTCCTCCTCTAAGCGGCACGGCGTCAGGCGTCGGCAAAGGCCGGCATCACCTCTCGGGTGAACAGCGCGATCGAGCGCATCGCTTCATCATGGCTGATCGTGCCAAAGGCAAAGTCGCAGACATAATAGTTGACCCCGGTCGCCCTCACCTCTCGAGCGATATACTCGCGGACCTGAGCGGGCGTGCCGGCAATCGCGTCACCGTGCTGTTGCAGAACGCCGAAATCCTCCGGAAGGGCGGCTTCGAGCGGGAACGGAACGTTGTATTTGTGCCACAACAATCCCATGTGGTGCCGCCATGCCGGGTAACCGCGGTGTGCGGTGTCGAGTGCCTCGGCCTCGGTCTCGGCGATGATGATGTGGCGGTTGACGCCCAAGAGCGGCAGATCGGCCTCGGCGCGGCCGAGCTTGTGCCATTCGGCCCGATAGCTGTCGGTGATCGCGCGCACCTGCGCGGGCGGCCGCCGGGTCACCGTGTTGGCGGTATTTGCTGCCGCCCAGCCGACACTCGCCGGGTTGCCGAGCCCGTACCACAGTTCCGGAGATGGCTTCTGGAACGGCTTCATCGCGATCGGCACATGGTCGAAATCGTAGAATTCGCCGTGATAGGTCAGCTCGTCCTCGGTTAGGCCGAGCCGGATCACCTCGAAGGCTTCGCGGAACTGCGCCGCCCCGGTTGCGAAATCGACGCCGTAAAACCCGACCTCGACCGGCGAGATGCCACGGCCGACGCCATACATAAAGCGCCCGCCGCTCATCTGGTCGAGCATGCAGATTTCGTCGATCAGCCGCAGCGGATGGTAGAGCGGCAACAGATAGACCATCGGACCAAAGCGCAATTTTTTTGTCCGCTGCGCGACGGCTGCGAGAAACACGCTGGGTGACGGCGCGTAGCCCAAAGGCGTGTTGTGGTGCTCGGCCAGGTGATAGCCGTAAAACCCGGCGCGATCATAAGCCTCGGCGAGCTGAAGCCGCTCTTCGAAGTGCCGGTCGAGCGGCACGCCGCTGTCGTCCAAATGGTCGAAAATTCCGAAACGCATGGAAAGCCTCCTCGATACGCTATTGCCGCATTGCCGCGAAGGCGGGGACCCTTGGACCTCAGGAAGCCGCGACCATCGCGTCGGCGATTTTTTCCGCGGTCATCAGGGTCGGGAAATTGGTGTTGGCGCAGGGCACCGTGGGAAAGAGGGAGGCGTCGACGACGCGCAGTCCGGCGACACCGCGCACCCGCGCCTGATTGTCGGTCACCGCCATCGGATCATCGTCCGAACCCATACGGCAGGTGCAGGTCGCGTGCCACACCCCGATTGCATTCTTGCGGATGAACTCTTCGAGCGCGTCGTCATCGGTCATCAGCTGGTCAAAGCGGTAACCTTCGACAATGACCTTTTCGATGACCATGCGGCGCAGCCAGGCGGGGCCGTCGAGCAGTTTCGCGATGACGTTGGTGATGCGCCGGTTTTTGGCATTGACGACGCCGATCTTGCGCACCCGCTCGGTGTAGCTTGCCGGAAACGGGTTGCTGGTCGCTTCGCTCAGCGCCGCGCTGACCTGCATCGTACCGAGCCGGCGGAACCCATCCATCAACCGGTCGAGGTCGCGCCGATCGGAGAGGAGGTTGAACTCGACGACCGGCTCGGCCCGCCAATCGCGCGAGGCGAGCCTGACCTGCCCGGTTTCGGAGAAGGTCTTGTAGACCGCTGCCAAGAGCGAGCCGATCTGCTCACCGACCGCGTGCCAGGCGGATTTCGAAACCCCGGCGACAAACATGTCGCCCTTGGGCGCGCCGCCGATCCCCGACGAATAGCGCAGCGCCAGCAGGATGTGGCGCCGGGTCAGCCCGTTGAGCCGCGAGCCCGGCTTGATAAACGACGAGACGGAGATCGACGGATGGTCCATCAGCCGCTGTCCGACCCCGGGGACATTGGCGACAATGTCGATGCCGAGATCGCGCAGCTGTCCAGCCGGCCCGATCCCGGCGCGCAAGAGGTGCGCCGGCGAATGGATCGCTCCCGACGAGACGATGACCTCGCCGCGCCCTTCGCCGACGCGGAACTCGGTCTCCTTGCCCTTGACCATCGCCTTGACGCCGACGCAGCGGGTGCCCTCGAACAGCAGCCCTTTGACCTGGGTCTCGGCAGAGATCGTCAGATTGTTGCGCAGCCGCGTGCCGGGATCGAGATAGCCGATCGCCGCCGACACCCGGCGGTCGTACAAATTCGAGATCGTGATCGGGAAATAGCCGTCCCGGAACTCGCCGTTCTGGTCCTGGATAAAGGAGAAGCCTGCTTCCTCGAACGCCTTGGCGACTGCCTTGGCATGGCCGTTCCACAGATCGGGGAAAATGCGGCGGACCGGGATGCGGCCGTCCTTGCCGTGCCACGGCCCGTCAAAATCCATGTCGCGCTCGACCTTTTTGAAATAGGGCAAGACCGCGTTCCAGTTCCACCCGGCCGCACCCTTCGCCTCCCACTCGTCATAATCGGTGGGCGCCCCGCGATTGGCGAGCTGACCGTTGATCGATGAGCCGCCGCCCAATACGCGCGCCTGCTCGTATTTGCGCAATGGCGGACGGTTCTCTTCGGGCCGGTTGTGGGAGATGATTTCGGTGTGGACCTTGAGCTCGGTCCAATGAAAGCGCGGGTCGAAATAGGCGGTGCCGGGATAAGAATCGAGGATTTCGGGCGGCACCCTGCCATGCGGCGTGTCTTGTCCCGCTTCGCACAGCAGCACCCGGTTGGCGCTCCTGGCCGACAGCCGGTTGGCCATGACCGAGCCGGCCGACCCGCCGCCGACGATGATGAAATCGTAATCCATCTCCCTCCCTCGCAAGCCCGACCGCCATGTCTCCGGGATGCGTGGCACGAGCCCGGCAGCGGCGACTTTCTCACCATCATGATGTAATGCAATCGGCCGCAGCCGGATCAAGCCTGGCCAACATCACCAGAGGTGATTGTGACCGCAACCGATTTCGCCGCGCCGATCAACGACCGCTGGTTCGAGGATTACGTGCCTGGTGCCGTCTATGAATATGGTGATGTCGCGATCGGTGAAGCCGAGATCGTAGACTTCGCCCGCCGCTTCGATCCGCAAACGATGCATACCGATCCTGCCGCCGCGGCGCAGGGCGATTTTGGCGGGCTGATCGCCAGCGGTTGGCACACCGCCGGGGTGATGATGCGGCTCTTCGTCGCGCATTTTCTGTCGCGTGTCGCGAGCCTTGCCTCACCCGGCATCGACGAATTGCGCTGGACGCGGCCGGTGCGGCCAGGCGACCGGCTGCACATCCGCGTCACCGTGCTCGAGGCGACCCGCTCGCGCTCGCGGCCCGACCGCGGCATGGTGCGCAGCCTCGTCGAGGTGTTGAACCAGAATGGCGAGGTGGTGATGAGCCTGAAGCCGATGAATCTGCTGCGCTGCCGGGAACAGGCATGAAAATCGGCATCGTCTCCGATCTGCACTGCAACCATCTGGGCTTGCGGCGTGCATTGGAGATTATCGGCGATGTCGACGAGCTCCTCTGCCTTGGCGACAGCATCTATGAATATCGCTTCTCGAACGAGGTGGTGCGGCTTCTCAGAGAGCGTGGCGCGCGGGTGATCCTCGGCAATCACGAGGAGGGCTTCTACGGCGCCCAGGGGGCACGGGCGCGCGGTGCCGACTGGATCGACCCCGGACTGCTCGGCTGGCTCGCCCGCCGACCCCACCGGCTCGACCTCGAGTTCGGCGGCAAGCGGCTGCTGGCCGTGCATTCGACACCGTGGGAGCCGCGCGGAACCTATGTTTATCCGCATAGCGACCTGCTTCAGCGGTTTGCCGAGGCCGAGGCCGACTTTGTGCTCTACGGCCACACCCATCACCAACTGGTGCGGCGGGTCGGACACGTGCTGGTGATCAATCCCGGCTCGGCCGGCGAAGCCCGCGACAGCGGCAACGGCAGACAGCTCTCCTGCGCCGTTCTGGATACCGCGAGCGAGGAGGTCGTGCTGACCGATTTCCCCGACCCAAGCCGCTCCTCAGCCTAGCGAAGACCGAGATTGCGAAACTCCGCGCGCAGCGAGCTCAGGGCCAAGAGGCAATAGAGGCCCGCCAGAGTGACCGCGACAGCGGTGCCGACAACCAGCGACTTTTTCATGATCTCTCCCGGCCGGTGCGGCGTCCCTAGACGATCGGGCGGGCTCTGACCGCGTCCGGCAACTTCCGCGGCACAAACTGCCCGTCCTTCAAATCGCCGGAGAAATTACTGCCCTCGACGATGATCTTGCCGCGCAACATGGTCAGCGACGGCCAGGCGGCGAGATCGCGGCCTTCCCACGGGGAATAATCGGCCTCGTGCATCTCGGCTGCGCGCACGGTGTGGCGCCGGCGCGAATCGAGCAAGACGATATCGGCGTCCGAGCCGACCGCGAGCGCGCCCTTCCTCGGATAGAGCCCCATGATCTTCGCCGCGTTGGCTGACACCAGACCGACAAAATCGACAAGGCTGCGGCCGCGCTTTTCGACCGTCTCGGTGTAGATCAGTGACAGCCGTGGCTCGACCCCGGCATTGCCACCCGTCGTGTCGTCGATCCGCCGCCCCTGCAATTTGATCCGCAGCGGACAGCAGATCTCGTCGGTGGCGACGGTCTGGATCGCACCGTGATCGGTCGCCGCCCACAGCGCCTCGTGATCCGCCTGGAACTTCAATGACGGGTAGGTGTGGTAGATCTGGCCGTTCGGCCTCTTATAGTCTTCGGCCGTATACATCAAATATTGGTGCAGGGTCTCACCATAGATCGGCACGCCATTGGCTCGCGCCGCCGCGATCGCCCGAACCCCGGTCGCGGCCGAGGTGTGCATCATGTAGAGTGCGGCACCCTCGACATTGGCGGCGAGCCGGATCACCCGGTTAAAGGCCAAATCCTCGGAGAGCGTGGTGTGCACCTCCGCCATGTTCTCGAAGCCCGTCCGGTCCTCGCGCAAGAGCTTTTCGTACATATGCATGACAAGATCGTTGTCCTCGGCGTGGATCGCGGCGATGCCGCCCGCTTGCGCCAGGACCTTCAGGACCTCCCAGATATCACCAAAATCGACCATCCGGCCTTTGCGGCTGGGGGTGATGTCGGTCGTGAAAATCTTGACCGAGGGATGCCCGGCCTGCACCGCCTCGGCGAGTTGCGGCAGTAGTTCGGGTGGCAATTTGCCCTGCACCATCGTGTGAAAGGCATAGTCGCAATGGCAATCGCCGGCCCATTCCTGCTGCCGCCGCTCGATCGCCTGCTGCACATTGTCGCCGTCGCCGACCAATGCGAAATCGAGGATCGTTGTGGTGCCGCCGTGGAGTGCCGCCTGGCTGACCCGCGCCGGCCCGTCGGTCATCTGATGCTGGGTGGTGCCAGGCACGACGATCGGCCAGCGGCAATGCACATGCGGGTCGATGCCGCCCGGAATAACGATCTGCCCCGCCGCGTCGACGGTTCGGCCGGCACCAACCACGGCAAGGCTGCCCGGTGCACCGATTGCCGCGATCTTGCCGCCGGCGACCCCGATATCGGCCGGCTCGGCTCCCGAGGGCAGCACGGCAAGACCCTTGGCGATGATGACATCGAACATCCCACCCTCCGTCCAATCCGAATTCAGCCGGCGCGATAGCGATCGATCGTCGAGTCGTCGAATTCGAGCCCGAGACCCGGCACCGTCGGCAGCACCAATTCGCCATCTTGCTGCTGCGGCACCTCTTTGAACAACGGCATCAGCCACGGCATGTATTCGACGGTCAGCCCGTTTGGGATCGCGCCGATCAGATGGACATGAACCTCGGGGATCAAGTGACTGACGACCGGCAGGTTGAACGCCTCGGCCATGCCGGCGACCTTGAGCCACTGGGTGATGCCGCCGACCCGCACGAGATCGATCATCACGACATCGACCGAACGGGCTTCGAGCATGTGGCGGAACGGCGCGATACCCCAGACATATTCGCCGCCCGCGACCGGTGTCGACAGCGCCGCGGTGATGCGGGCGAGCCCCGGAAAATCATCGGCGGTCGTCACATCCTCGAGCCAATAGAGGCCGACCCCGGCATCCTCGACACGGCGGCCAATATCGATCGCCTGTTCCGGCCGCCAGCGCTGGTTGATGTCGCACATCAGCTTGATGTCGGGACCGATCGCTTCGCGCACCCGGCGCATGCGCTCGACCTCTTTCGCTGGCGTCGTCTCGCCCGGCAAGGCCAGCTGGGTCTTCATCTCGCGCCAGCCCTTGTCCTTGAGCGTGGCGGCGGCTCGAACCACCCGGTCGAGGCTCAGCCCGCGCATCAACGCACCGCTGGCATAGGTTGGAACCCGATCGCGGGCGCCGCCGAGGAGTTTCCATAACGGCAACCCGATCGCTTTGGCGCGCAGGTCCCACAGCGCGGTATCGATCGCCGAATGCGCCAAATTGAAGATGCCGCCGGGTCCGGCCGATCCCGCCGCGGCGCGCAATTTCGCCGCGACCATCTCGACCCGTACCGGGTCCTCGCCGACGCACAGCGCCCCCAATTCCTCGACCGCGTGCTTCAGGCTGCCGGTCAACGCGCCGCCAAAATAGGTGGCGCCGACCCCGACGGCACCATCGTCGGTTTCGATTTCGAGGGTCACGATCGGCCGGGTGCCGTTGGGATTCTCAGCCGCCCCTGCGAGTGGCTCGTCGGCCGGAAGTGCTACGATGTTGGCTCGGATGCCGGTGACCTTCATCGGACGGTCCTCGAGGGCTAGCTCTGGTAGCTCGGGTCGAGCCGGTCGAGCATCCGCAACAGGGCCGGCCATTCGCGCTGACCCTGCAAGCGGGGCATATTGCCGGCAAATTGCGCCGCTTGACGCTCGCAGGTCTCGGGCGACGGGACCACCATCGTAGCGCCAGAGGCAACCGCGGCCTGGATCTTCAATTGCGCCGCGGCGGAGCGCTCGAAATGGTAGGTCAGCGAAAACGCCTCGGCGACGTTGCGCCCGGTCGCCAACAGGCCGTGATTGCGCAACACCAGCACCGGATGATTGCCGATCGACTGCTGCAAGCGTTCGCGCTCGTCCATCTGGAGCGAGACGCCCTCGTAATCGTGATAGCCGAGCCGGTTGTAGAACCGCATCGCCCATTGCGACAGCGGCAGAAGGCCCTCTTCCAGCGCGCCGACCGCGATATCGGCCTCGGTGTGCGTGTGCACGACGCATTCGACATCGGACCGGCCGAGATAGATCGCGCCATGGATGACGACGCCGGCGTTGATCGGCTCGTATTCCGAGGGCTCGATCAAATGGCCGTCGGTGATATCGACCTTCAAGAGGTTCGAGGCGGTGATCTCGTCGAACATCAGCCCCGATGGGTTGATCAGCATCTGGTCGGTGGTGCCGGGTACCCGCGCCGAATTATGGGTCAGCACCAGATCGTCCCACCCAAAATGCGCGATCAGGCGGTAGCAGGCGGCGAGATCGACCCGCACCTTCCATTCCTCCGCGCTAATGTGAGCCGGCCGGTGCGAGAGATTGGTTTCAAGCGTGTCCATTCTTGTTCTCCGGTTCAGCCGCGAAGCCCGGCCATCGAGATCAACAGGCTCGCGCAGATTTCGGCCTGAGGCAAGCGCAGCGGGCTCGCGCCGCAGTCAGCCTTTTTCGCTGTTGCAAATATCCTTTCGATCTCCATATTTGCGCTGTAGCGTTTTCCCAGATGGCCATCACGTTCGATCCGGCGAAAAACGTGAGGAACATTGCCGAGCGCGGGCTGTCAGTCGGGCGGGTGGCCGACCTCGATTGGGAAACGGCGGTTGTTTTAGAGGATCGCCGGCGCGATTACGGCGAGCCGCGGCCGCGGGTGATGGCGCGCCTCGACGGCCGTCTCCATGCGGCGGTGGTGACGACGCGCGGCGAGAATTTGCGGGTCATCGGCTTCCGCCGAGCAAACAGACGAGAGGTGCGGCCCTGTGGCAAAAAAGAGAGTGGACGCCAAGGCGCGGCCTGCGGCGGAGGTGCTGACCGAGTTCGTTGGCGAAAAGGCAACCCAGGCCTTGATGCCGCGCAGCCGTGGCCGGCCGCAGAAGCCGGACAAGAAAGTCAACCAGACGCTGCGCCTCGACCCGGATGTACTCGAAGCGTATCGACAGGAAGGCCGAGGCTGGCAGACCCGCATCAACGAAGTGCTGCGCCAGCACAAACCGCGCCGCGAGTGAGGCGCTAAACTCCTCGGATTCGATAACTGTTCCCGTCCATTGCTGATTCGTGTCAACTAGCGAACTCCTTGTCAGCGGTGACAAGCCAGCGGACTTCTGCCTGGATACGCCGCCAAAGTTCGTCGTCAGCCATCCTCCGCCAACCTTGAACCAGCACCGTAACGGCGTCATAGCCCTGCGCATTCAGAAGATCGGCGATTTCTCGGGGTAGATTCTCATCGATTTTCAGCCGAGCGGCCACTGCTGACCATCGCCTTGCAGCGGTCCGAAGCTGGCGGTACTGGCCGCCGCGGCGGCGAATTTCAATGCCGCCTCGATGTCTTCGGTTGTCAACTGTGGCCAGGACTCCACGATCCGCTTGGGCGTATGCCCCTTAGCGAAGCTCCCGACGATGACGCTGACCGGAACGCGCGTGCCCTTGATGCACGGCTTGCCGTGATGGATCGCGGGATCGACGACGATACGCTCGCCCCAGTTCATGAGCAGCCACTCATTGGCTCATAAAGGGTCGGATAGCCTGCATGAATTTGGCCTTGGTTTCGGGACCTTCCCGGTAAGCACCATGGATAAGCCCGCTCCAACCAAGATGCATATCCGGTTCTTCCTGATCGTCGCCGCTCCGCCAAATATTCGCAGAATCGAGAACGCACTTTCCCGTCTTATGTATGAATTTTAATGTTTCAGGATCACACATGCTGTGACCATTAAACTCGGCATAGTGTTTATGTTCATTAGCGTCGTAAAAATCAATTTCTAGAAAATCGCCCGCTAACCGAGACCAAAATACCAGAACGAAGCACTTGTTGAGCTGCCAATCGTAGTGATTTTCGAACCAAGAGGTCGATCCAGAAGTGTTATCGGCCGATTTACCCGGCCAAAGAGTGTAGAATCGCGCGTGCTGGCCGCACTGCCTTTGCTGCTCATGCACGTCGGCCCCGCCGGCCATCGGACCGCCCGTCGAAGCTGGATGTGCGCACGATAGGTGGAAGCGAAAGCGAAAGGGCTATAATGGCGGCAGGCACCATCGCGCGCCAATCGCTCACCCCGGAATCTTTACACCGGTGTGAACATCGGCACCGGCGGGCCGCCATCGCTGGGCTTGAAGACGAGCTTTACCGCCTGGCCGATTTTGATCTGGTCGAGATCGCAATCGACGATGTTGGTCATCATCGTCGGCCCCTCGGCGAGGGTCACGTAGCCGATCGCGTAGGGGACGGGAGTTCGGCGCATAACGCTATAAGTATAAATCACCCCATTGCCCGAAGCCTGCTGCAATTCAGTATTGTCGCTGAAACAGAACGGACAAAATTTCCGGGGATAATAGTGGAGCTTGCCGCAGGCGTTGCACTTTCCGATCATCAATTTTCCTTGCGTCGCGGCGTCCCAGAACGCCTGTGTTTCGAGATTAGGGACCGGGCCCTGGATCTTGCGGTCCTGGCTCTGCATCGCCGTCACTCCCGTTCCATGATGATCGTCGCCGAGCCGTGCCGGGTACCGAGCGACCCGCCGGTGCCGTGCGCCAACGCGAGATCGCAATTCGCCACCTGCACCCTGGGGTGCGCCTCGCCGCGCAATTGCCGCACTGCCTCCAAGACCTTGGTCAGTCCGCCGCGGTTTGACGGGTGGTTGTTGCACAAGCCTCCGCCATCGGTGTTGAACGGCAATTTGCCGGTGCCCGAGATCAGATTGCCATCGGAGACAAAGCGGCCGCCCTGGCCTTTCTCGCAAAAGCCCAGATCCTCGATCTGCACTACGACGGTGATCGTGAAGCTGTCGTAGATCGAGGCATATTTGATGTCGGCGGGCTTGATCCCGGCCTCGGCAAAGGCCGCCGGTCCCGACCACACCGCACCCGAATAGGTCAGGTCGATCTCGCCGCCCATCTGATGCTTGGGCGCTTCGCCGGCGCCGATGACCTTGACCAGCGGCCGCTTGAGGCTTTTCGCAACCTCGGGCCGGGCGACGATGATCGCACCGCCGCCGTCGCTGATCACACAGCAGTCGAGCCGGTGCAGCGGATCAGCGATCATCGGCGAGTTGACGACGTCCTCGACCGTCACGACATCGCGCAGCATCGCATGCGGATTATACTGGGCGTGGTGCGAGGCGGCGACCTTGACCCAGGCGAGCTGCTCGCTGGTCGTGCCGTACTGGTGCATGTGACGCATCGCGCACATCGCGTACATGTTGGCGGTGGCCGGCGCATAGGGGTTTTCGAACGCGGTCTCGGCCGATTGCACCGCCGCGGTGCGCGCCGTGGTCCCGGTCGCCACCCCCTCGGAGCGAGGCCGCCCGGCCAGCGTGATCAGCGCCACCGAGCATTTGCCGAGTGCTATCGCCTCGGCCGCGTGCTCGACCTGCAACAGATAGGTCGAGCCGCCGGTATCGGTCGAATCCCAGTGGCGCAGCTTTAGCCCCAGATAGTCGATCATCGAATGCGCGCCGAGCCCCGGCGTGTCACCCGAGGCGCAGAAATATCCGTCGATGTCGTTTTTCGACAACCCGGCGTCGGCGAGCGCGCCGGCCGCACATTCGGCGTGCAGCTGAAACAGCGACTTGTCGTCGGCCTTGCGCGTCGGATGCTCGAAGATCCCGACGATATTGGCTTTGCCCTTGATGCTCATCGCCGGCTGGTCCTCCGCTGGCGGCTGGTTCGTGCAGTCGCGGCAATCGGATACCGTCCGGCGCTCGCGGTCAATCCCGATTGCGCAGGTTTGCCACGGCCCGCCCGATATCGACAAGGCGCGGCGCTCGCACGGCTATGGCCGAGCCGGAGCTGCTGGCGTCGCTCGACCAATCCCCCGACAGCGCTGTGGCACTTGCCTCAGGCGTGGGCGATCACCGTGTCCCCGTCCCAGATGCCGAGGATCGCGCGGGCGTCGCCATATTCGGCCACCAGATAGGGATCGAGCCGGATCCGGTCCTGGTAGAGCTCGCCGACGACGTAGCCCAGTTCGGGAAGCCGCGCGCGCAGCCGCAGCGCCGGCTCGCGGATCGCGGCCGGCACCTCGCGCAGGTCATCGACGAGCCGCTCGCGCCAAGAGGCCGGCCCGTTGACCGGCAGCAGCATCGGCATGATCCCGGCGGCGAACGCGGCAAAGGCGGCCGCGGCTCCCCATCCGATCCGGTCGGCAGAGAACAGCACGACAAACGAAACGACGCCTGCCGCCAGCACCGCGACCTGGGTGAGCTCGACCGCGCGCTGCTGCCGATAGGCCCAGCTCGCCGGGTGACGGCGGACCTGTTCGGCCATGTGCCAGCAAAGACGGCGGGGTGCCACCGGATCGAGCCCCTCGGCGGCAAGCGCCGCGTCCAGCATTTGCTGCGGTGACAGGATGAAATTTGCACCATCGAACGGCATCGGATCACCTCCGCGATATTGCATGTGTAAAACGGTGGGGTGGGCAATCCGTTGCCATTCATGTATCGACGCACCGAGGGCCTCTAGCGCGATCCGGCGGGCGGTTCGGGCGCGCCTGCGTGCACCGATCGTGACTGGCCGGACCGCGCCAAAACTCCGCGAGCTTGACCGGCGCCGGCCAATTTCGCAGGCTCGGGGAAGCTTCAGGAGGTCTGCCGTGGGACCGCTTGCCGGGATCAAGGTGGTGGAATTGGCCGGGATCGGGCCCGGGCCGATGTGCGCGATGCTGCTCGCCGATATGGGCGCCACCGTGCTGCGGATCGAGCGCCCTGGCGGCAGCGGGCTCGGTCTCGAACGCCCGCGGCAATACGATCTGCTGCTGCGCGGCCGCCATTCGATTGCCGTCGATCTCAAATCCGCCGCGGGTCGAGCCTTGGCGCTACGCCTTGTCGCCGAGGCCGATGCGCTGACCGAGGGCTTCCGGCCGGGGGTGACCGAGCGGCTCGGCCTCGGCCCGCAGGATTGCCTCGCCCGCAACCCGCGCCTCGTCTATGGCCGGGTCACCGGCTGGGGCCAGGACGGACCCTTGGCGCAGGCGGCCGGGCACGACATCAATTACATCGCCCTTGCCGGCGCGTTGCACGCCTTTGGCCATCGCGGCGGCCCGCCGAGCCCGCCCTTGAACCTCGTCGCCGATTATGCCGGAGGCGCCCTCTACCTCGCTTTCGGGCTCGTCTGCGCCATTCTCGAAGCGCGGCGCTCGGGTCGGGGACAAATCGTCGATGCGGCGATGATCGACGGCGTCGCTTCGTTGATGACGGCATTCCACGGTGCCGTCGCAGCCGGCTTGGTGACGCACCAGCGCGGCACCAATCATCTCGACGGCGGCGCGCATTTCTACGACGCCTACGAGTGCGCCGACGGGTGTTGGATCTCGGTGGCGCCGATCGAGGACAAGTTTTACGCCGAGCTGCTGCGCCGCCTCGATATCGATCCAGCAACGATGCCGCCGCAAATGGACCGCGAGGGGTGGCCCGGGGCAAAGCAGCGGTTCGCCGCGCTGTTCAAGACCCGCAGCCGCAACGAGTGGTGCGCGCTGCTCGAAGGCACCGACGCGTGCTTTGCCCCGATCCTGACGACCGACGAAGCGCCGCGCCACCCGCACAACGCCGCGCGCGGCACCTATGTCGAGATCGACGGCATCACCCAGCCGGCCCCCGCCCCGCGCTTTTCGCGGACCCGGCCCGATCTGCCGATCCCGCCGCAATCGGACGATGCCGCAGCAGCTCTAACCGGCTGGCTCGACCCGCCCGAAATCGCCAGTCTCGCAGCCGCCGGTACGATCCAGCGCGTCGGCAGCTGACCTGCTCCTTACCAGAGCCGGCGCCGAACGGGCCGAACCGGTCAGATGTGGCGGCCGCGCAGCTCGTTGTTGGTCTCGCGGTCGCCGGCGAGCCAGCGCGCGAGCTCACTGTGCGCGTCGGCGCGGCGCAGCGCGTCAATCTCCGCGACATCGTCGGGATCCTGGGTGAACTCGACGATCAGCCCGTCCGGCGAGGCGACATAGATCGATTTGCAGTAGCCGTGGTTGGTCTCGCGGTATTTCTCGCCTGCCGCTTCGAGCCGACGCTTCAATTCTTCGTAGGTCTCGGCTTCGGCCTTGAACGCGATGTGATAATGCCGTCCGAGCTTTGCTGGCTTCTCGGCCTGGGTCAGCGCGTACATCTCCGGGTCCGCAAACTGGAAAAAGGCCAGTGCACCGCCATCGGCCATGCCGAAAAAGGTATGGCAGAACTCGACCTCGCGTTGCAGCTCGGTGCTGTAATTCTTCTCGCACCAGGTCGCGACCAGCGGAATCCCCAGCAGATCCTCGAAAAACCGCCGGTTCTCCTCGTGATCCTTCACGACATAGGCGTTGTGGTGCAGGCGTGACGGCAGCCGCGACAAAAGCTTGCCGGGCTTGGTTTTGCTCGCGGTCTCGATCGTGTCCATCTTTTCCTCCCGATGGTTCGGCGAGGAGAGTATAGCACTGATCCTCCTGCTGCTCGATCTCCAGGACGGCGCCGCGGCGGCGACGCGATGCTGAAACGCGGGCGACGCGATGCTGAAACGCGACAGTTCGCCGCTTGGCAATTGGCACCGGGCGAGCAATTGGCACCGGGCGAGCAATTGGCACCGGGCGAGCAATTGGCACCGGGCGAGCAATTAGCACCGGGCGAGCAATTGGCAGCGGGCGAGCAATTGGCAGCGGGCGAGCAATTGGCACCGGGCGAGCAATTGGCAGCGGGCGAAAAGATGCGGCATGCTCGCGCCGACACTCCCAGGGCCGTGGCCCGCGCGACAGCAAACATAGGAGAGCTTGGTGAAAATCAGCACGATGATCCGCTTCGGCCTCGGCAAAAGGCCGCAAGCGGGGCTGCTCGACCACGCCGCAGACTATGCCCGTCGCATCGAGGCCGGCGGGTTTCCCGGGATCTGGGTCGGCGATTCGATGGGCCGCGGCCGGCCGACACTCGATCCGCTGGTCGAGCTGGCGGTGCTGGCGGCAGTGACAAAGCGGGTTGAGCTCGGCATCGGGGTCCTGCAGGTGTCGCTGCGCCATCCGGTCGAGCTCGCCCATCGTGTGCAGTCGGTGCAGGCGCTGGCCGCCGGTCGGCTGCGCCTCGGCGTCGGCAGCGGCTCGACGCGCGCCGATTTCGAATTGCTTGGTCTCGATTACGATCACCGCTTTCGCACATTGCGCAATTCGCTGACGACCATGCACCAGGTCTGGCGCGGCGAGCCGGTCAATGGTGGGGTGCTGTCGGTCTGGCCCGGCTGCGAAGATGGCCCGCCGATCCTGATGGGCGCTTGGCGCAGCCCGCGCTGGATCACCTATGCCGCCAAGGAGTGCCAGGGCTGGACCCCCTCGGGTCGGTTCAGCAGCTGGAACGATCTCGAATACGGCATGCGGGTCTATCGCGAAGCCGGCGGCACTAATGCGGTGCTGGCCAATGTTGCGGTCGATCTCGACAATCGGCTCGAATCCGCCGAGCTCGCCGCGGCCACCAATGTCGCGCTGGTCTGTTCGCCCGATGAGGCCCGCCGGCGGCTGAAGCGGATGGAAGAGCTCGGTTTCGACGAGGTCCTCTTGGTATCGCATTACGGCGAGTACGAGCAGCTCGAACGGGCGCGCGACCTGCTCTGAGCGGGCTCGTTGCCCGGATACCGCCAGCGGAGAGCGGTGGCTTGAGAGAGGGAGCGGTGGCTTGACAGAGCGAGCGGCCGGCGCATGCTGGCCGCGGACCATCTTCTGGTGTCGGGAGGGCGTCATGATCAGTGCCGATCTCAGCGGCAAGACCGTGCTGGTGACCGGTGCGGCATCCGGCATTGGGCTCGCCACGGCGGAGATTTTCTCGCGATGCGGCGCCACCGTCGCATTGAACCATTTGCCCGATGACCCGCGCGGATCGGCAGCGGTCGAGCAGCTGCGCAGTCAGAACCGGCGGGTAGTCGCCGCCCCCGGCGACGTGTCACGCGCGGGCGAGGCCGAGCGGATGGTGGCAAGTGCCGTCGATACGCTCGGCCGGCTCGATTTTCTGGTCAACAACGCCGGCACGCCGGCAACGCCGACGCCGATCCCGTTTGCCGATCTCGATGCCCTGAGCGAGGAATTCTGGTCCACGATCCTGACCACCAACCTGATCGGCCCGTTCCGCTGCGCCCACGCTGCGGTGCCGGCATTGCGCGCGGCCCGCGGGGCGATCTGCAATACCGCCTCGATCGCCGGTGTGATGGGCAGCGGCAGCAGCATCCCCTATGCGACGAGCAAGGCCGGGCTGATCAACCTGACCCGAAGCTTGGCGCGCACGCTCGCCCCGGAGGTCCGGGTCAATGCGGTCGCCCCCGGGTTTGTGGACAGCCCGTGGAACAAGGATTGGCCGGGCGAGCGCAAACAGGCCTCGATCGAGCGCACGCCCTTGCAGCGCGCCTGCCGCCCCGAGGACATTGCCGAGACGATCTTTTTTCTCTGCGCGGGCGCGGCGATGATCACCGGGCAGACGATCATCGTCGATGGCGGCCTGACCCTCTGAGGGAGTTCGGCGGGGACGCCCTCAGCCCAACGGGAGGAAGACCAGAATGAGCGAGCAGCGGACCGTCAACGGCGCGCAATGGCTGGCGCAGGCCCTGGCCGGGACCGGCACGACACATGTCTTCTTTGTCGAATCGGTGATGCGTCGCACGTTGCTGGAGTTGGAGGATTTAGGGGTGACCCGCGTCCTCGCTCATTCGGAAAAGGCTGCGGCCTATATGGCAGACGGCTACGCCCGCATCTCGGCACGGCCGGGGGTGTGCATGGCGCAGTCGGTGGGTGCGGCAAACCTTGCCGCGGGTCTGCAGGATGCCTGGCTCGGGCGCAGCCCGGTCATCGCGCTCACCGGCCGCAAAGAGCCGTCGTTCCAGCATCGCAACAGCTACCAGGAAATCCCGCACGCGCCGCTATTCGCGGCGGTCACCAAGTTTTCGGCACCGGTCGATTCGACCGCCGAGCTGCCGCGGCTCTTCCGCCACGCGTGGCGGGCCGCGCTGTCCGACACGCCGCGCCCGACCCACCTCGATTTTTGCGGCTTGCAGGGCGATGTCATCGAGCTCGGCGAGACCTGCGAGCCGACCGTCGTCGATCCGGAAGCGCGGCGCATCCCGGCGCACCGGCCGATTGCCGACGCGCGCGACATCGAGCGCGCAGCGGCGGCGCTGCGTGCTGCGAGCCGGGTCGCGATTGTCGCCGGTGACGGGGCGCTGGCCTCGCAGGCGGGGCCGGAAGTGCTGGCGCTGGCCGAAGTGCTCGCCGCCCCGGTGGCGACGACACTCGGCGCCCGCGCGCTGATCCCGAGCCGCCACCCGCTCGCCGCCGGTGTCCCCGGCAGCTATTCGGCGCCGCCCGCCAACCGCATCGTGCATGGTGCCGACCTCGTCCTCTATATCGGCTGCGACACCGGCGACCAGGTCACGCTGAATTGGACGGTGCCGTCACAGGCGACGAGCATCGTGCAGATCGACGCCGACCCGCTGGACATCGCCCGCAGCTATCCGAACACGATCGGCGTCGTCGGCGACCCCAAGGCGACCGCGGCGCGGCTTGCCGAGGCGATCGGCAGGCCGACGCGCGACCGCGGGTTTGCCGAGGAAGCGGCGCGGATCGTCGCCGACTGGCGCGCTTCGATGGCGCCGCTCGCTGGCGACGACCGGGAGCCGATCCGGGTCGAACGGCTGTGCGCCGAGATCACGAGGGCCCTGCCGGCCGACGGCATCCTGGTGGCCGATACCGGCTATTCCGGTATTTGGACCGGCACAATGATCGACTTCAACGGGTCGGGACAAACCTACCTGCGCGCTGCGGGATCGCTCGGCTGGTCGTTTCCGGCGGCGCTCGGCGCCAAATGCGCCGCACCCGGGCGGGCGGTCGTGTGCTTTACCGGGGACGGCGGCTTCTATTATCACCTCGCCGAGCTGGAATCGGCTCGCCGCTGCGGCATCGCCGCCGTCATCGTCGTCAACAACAATTCGGGCTTTGGCCAGAATCTGACCGGGGTGCGCCGCATTGCCGGCAACCGGCCCGGCCGCGGCGAGGCGCTGGTGCGGTTTGGCCCGACCGACTTTACCGCCGTCGCCAGAAGCTTTGGCGTACGCGGATTGCGCGTCGAGAGCCCGGCAGAATTGGCACCTGCCCTCGCCGCGGCGCTCGGAGCCGGGGAACCGGTGGTCGTCGATGTCGTAACCGACCTCGAACCGCGCGCTCCGGAGCCGTGGTCGCCAGCAGCTCGGGCTTGAGACCGGGCAGTTAGGGGCGGGCTCCGGGGGCGGGCTCAGCCGCCGACGCCGAGGCCGCGAAGCTTTTCGAACACCGGATCGATCTGGACGCGGTAAGCAGGGCAGGCCGAGCGCGACAGCCACAATCGCTCGAACGCGTTGGCGCGCGACTGCGGATATTGCGCGCGGAATGCGGAGAGGGCGCGCGCCGCCTCGCCGCGCCGCCCGACCAGCGCCAGCGATGCGATCAGAAACAGCTGCGCTCCGCCGTAGCTGGGATTGCGTTCGAGCGATTTCTGCAACAGCGCGATCGACATCTCGGTCCGGCCGAGCAGCAGCTCGGCAAAACCGCCAAAAAAGAAAAAGATGCTGTGACGACGCTCGGTCTGGTCAAGGCGCAACGCCCGTTCAACCGCCGGCAGGGTATCTTCGGCATGGCCGAGAAATGCGGCGTTGTATCCTGAAAAGGCATGCGCGCTCGCCAGCCGCTGGTCGATTGTCAGCGCCGTCTCAAAGGCGGCGGCGGCCTCTTCGAGCTCACCCGCCGCGGAATGCAGCATGCCGCGCACGCAATGCGCATCGGCGTGGTCGGGGGCCAGCTCCAGCGCGGTGCCGATCGCCTCCTGCCCAAGATCGAATGCCACGGTGCCGGCGCTCGCATCGGCCCACCATGGCTGGCTGACCAGGTGCTGACAGGTCCGAGCGAGGCCGATCAGCGCTTCGAGATTGTGCGGATCGACCGCCAGTGCTGCAAGAAACCAGCGCTGGGCCTCGGCAGTCAGCTCGGCCCGCATCTTGCCCTTGAGCGCACTCGCCGCTTGAGCGAGACACTCGTTGACCCCGGGCTCGCGGTCCCCCCGATTGAGCGCACGGCGGCTGGCCTCGCGCAGCAGCAGCGCATGGACCTCGCGCGAGATCTGGCGGGTAATCCGGGTCTGGGTCGGTCCGTTCTCTTCGGGATCGAATTCATAGCGCCCGGCCCAGCGGTATTCGGCGGTCGCCGCATCGGTGATCTGAATGTTGACGCGCAGCGTGCGCGCAGCACTGCGCTGCGCGCTGCCGGTGACCAGGTATTCACCATCCGTCTCGCCGCTCCGCGCCGGCATCGCGGCGCTGCGCTCGTCGGCTGCGCGCGCGCGCGGCAGCCCACGGCCGTGGTGCAGCAGATCGGTGACGAGATCCTCGGAGAACGCGTCTACGAGATACTGCTGCTCGGGATCACCGGTCAGATTGCGCACCGGGGCCACGGCCACCGCGATGCTCGACAATAGACACGGCCAGCGCAGCGGCGCTGGTTCCGCGATAGGCGGAACACCACCGGTGGTGTCGCACGCGTCCGATGGCGCTACCGGGGCGTCGGGCAGCACCGGTGGGCGATCGGCGGTGCGGCCCATGATTGTCGGCTCGCCGGCCCCGCCCGAGCGCGCGATTTCGTTGGCGAGCGCTTGCGTCTCGGCATCGGGCGCAACCCCCAGCTCGCGCTTCAGGATGTCGGCGCAAATGCGGTACTGGCGCAGCGCCTCGGGCCGGCGGCCGGCCCGTGCGTAGGCCCGGATCAGCGCCCGTTGACCGATTTCGGACAGTGAGTCGAGCCCGGCCAGGCGGCGGGCCGATTGGATCGCTGCCTCGAAATCGCCGGCCTCGTCCTGCAGCCCGGTGAGGCGCTGCAACGCGCCGCAGATCAGATCCAGGGTGCGGTCGCGCTCGGCCGCCAGCCACTCCTGAAAAGGCTCGGAATCGATGACGAAATCAGCGAGGAACTCGCCGCGGTAGAGTTCGGTGGCGACGATCAGCTCGGCCTGGCTCGACGAGCGCGAAATCCGCTCGAACCGATCGATATCGACATCTACATCCTGCAGCCGGCAATTGGCGAATTCCGCGGCAAGATGGCGCTTGGCCCCGCTTCCCAGCGCTTTGCGCAGCTCCAACAGGCAGTTGCGCAGGCTGTGCCGCGCCTGCTCCGAGCCCTGATAAGGCCACAGCAGGTCGGACAGTCGCTCGCGGCTGACCGCCCGTCCGCGTTGAGCGGCCAGATAGGCGAGCAGCGCGCGCGCCTTTCTCGGGACTTTGCCGAGGCGGCGATCTCCGGTCTCGATCACCAGCGGCCCGAGGAGGCCGATCAGCAGCGCCATGACCACCACCCCATCGCACAGCCACCTGCTTCAAGTCCGCCCGCGACAGCGGGGCGAGGGCGCAACGTCGCGACGATTTTGACCGTGGTCGAACCCGTCATCAAGCAAATCGTCCGCTCAGCGATGCTGGCGGCGTCGATCAGTCGGCGGTCCGAGCATTGGTCAATCCTTCGCGATAAGCAGCGATCTTCTTTTCGAGCATGTGGCACAAGGCATCGAAGCCGCGCGCCCGCAACGGCGCCAGCAGATCCTGGTAGCGGAGCGCGCGATGACCGCTCGGCGCCGGCACCGCCGCTTCCCAGTCCTCGATCGGGGTCAAGCTCGGACCGAGCGCTTCGGTCTCCTCGACCCCGCAGGCCAACAGCTCGAGGCGTGTGCGCAGGCACTTTTCACACCGGCCGCAATTGGCCTTGGTGCCGCGTCCTTCCGGACATACCCGCAGGGCGGCGAGCGCGGCCGGCCAACTCGCGACCTCGCGCACCTTTTCAAGGCGGGTGAAGCGCACGCCATCGTGGATGATGCCGAGCCGTTGGCTCGAAAACAGGCCATCGACCGCCGGGTGCGACCCCATCGGGACCGGGTTTGCGGCATGATAGGAGGCGCCGAGAAACAAAAATGTCGGACCGGGCAGAGCCGCATGACCGACGGCGGCCAGCGCCGACCCGTTCTGGCGGTAGTTCCAAAAATCCGGCTTCGAGGGCAGGTGGCGCAGATTTGTCCGACAGCAGACGAGGCGCAACCCGGTCTGCGCCAACACCGGTTCGAGCCGCGCCGCGGCGGCGCGATACCGCTCCTGCTCCGGCGCTCGGGCGCGCTTGCCGATGTCGAAACCGTGGATGAACACAGCGGTGCGGATGTAGGCCGGATCGCGCGGGCGATAGAGACGCCGGTTGCACATCAGCAGGTGGAGCCCATCCACCCCGCCCGACAAAAAGGCCGCACCCCGCCGCGCGCCCGACACCTGGGCGGCTCCGCCATCCCCGGAGACGGTCTCGATCCCTGGGGCGGGACCAGGCATTCCGCCCCAGCTCGACCACCACGCATGCGCGGTGCGCAATCCCTCCGCGAGCATCGGGCAGGCCCGGCCTTCGATTCGAATCCGCGCCTCGCCATGCACCGCAGCCAGCGGAAAACAGGCGCACAGAAAAGGATCCGCCTCGGTGCCATCGCCCCAAGGCTCCCGGTCGGCGTGCGAAGCGCTGCCGTCGGCAGCACCACGGTCGATTTCGAACACGAGCTGCGCCGCCGGAAAGTTCTGCTCCTCCCAGTGCACGGTGGCGCAGATCACCCGCTTGTCGTCGGTCGTCGTCACCGCCAGATCGTTGATCAACATCGAGGCCAGATCCCATCCAATGGACGCGGGCCGGGGCGGCATTGCTGGCGAGGAATGGTCGCCGTTGTCATCATTTTGACCAAGATAGCGCAGCAGGCGTCAGACGCGCGTCCGCATAACCGTCAGAAAGTAATCTGCGCGAGAAATCTTAACGTGAGATTTCCACCAGAGCGAATTCCCGGCACCCTTGCGAGCCAGATCACTGCGACGACGCGGCGCATCGGGTAATCGCCGCCCTGCAGATCTTGCAAGGGCACATGGTCGGCTCGGCGATCAGCGCGGCAGGTATTGTGACGGTCACGAATCTGGCACGTCGGCCGCGGCGTGCGTGGCCGGCGATTCGATCGGGATGGAATGAGCGATCGGGTCCGATTGACGCGTCGATGTTCGCAAATTCATTTTGGACGTACAATTGACGCAAGTCCCGACGTGTTACTGACCGCTCTGGGTAAATCTTTCGTCCGAAATCGTAACAAAATCGTGAGAATTATCGATGTGTTCCAGTTCGCCGACTCAGCAGGAAATTTCGGATATTGAGCACGAGAGGACCCATCGTCTGGCCGTGGCACCGTTCCGGTTGATCGACCACACACGGACGCCGAAGATAGCTTTTTCCGAGATGGCAAGTATGTGGCGATCGGCGGCGATCGGTGTTGTCGGCATCGCCCCCCGCTCCAGTTCGCCGAAACCCGCCGGCGGCGCGGCGGCTCTGGCAAACACCGGGCTGCGTTAGGCGTGCTGCTGAGCTGGGGAGGTGGCCGTGGAGAGCTTGGACAGCTGCTTTGCCGGGCTGAAGGACCCGCGCTCGGGTGGCGCCAGACGCCATGATCTGATGGAAATCTTGATGATCGCGCTGTGCGCCGTGTTGTCCGGCGGCCAGAGCGCGGTCGATATGGCAGTCTATGCCGAGGCCAAGCAGGAATTTCTCGGCAGCTTCCTGCAGCTAAAAAACGGCGTGCCGAGCCATGACACCTTCAGCCGGGTGTTTCGCCAGCTCGATCCTGACCAATTCCGGGCTTGTTTTCAGAAATTCATGGCTCGCTTCAGCGAGACCTGCACCGGGGTCATCGCGATCGACGGCAAGGTCCTGCGCCGACCGCTCGACCCGGCCCACCCGGGCACGGCGCTGCATATGATCAGCGCGTGGTGCTGTGATACCCGTCTCGTGCTGGCGCAGATCGGCACGACCGCCAAGACCAGGGAAAGCACGGCCGTCGCCCAGCTGCTGAAAATGCTCACACTGAAGGGCACGATCGTCACCACCGATGCGCTCAATTGTCAGCGCAACATCGGTCGCCAGATCGTCGCTCAGGGCGGTGACTATGTGCTGGCGCTCAAGGGCAATCATCATGCCCTGCACGCCGATGTCGTGGAGCTGTTCGACGATCCGGCGCACCGCAAGAAGGTCGGCCATTCTACCCGAGACAACGACCATGGCCGCGTCGAGACCCGCACCAGCCTGGTTGCAAGCGACATCGAGCGGCTTCAGGCACGCCATCAGTGGCCGGGCTTAGGCGCGGTCGGCAGGGTCGTGCGGGTGCGTCGGACGACAGCGAAGACAGACACCAGAACAACTCGGGAGAATGCCTATTATCTGCTGAGCACACCGCTATCGCCGGAGCGGCTCGGCGAGGTGGCTCGCTCCCATTGGGGCGTCGAGAACCGCCTCCACTGGATGCTGAACGTCGCCATGAACGAGGACCAGGTCCGCAGTCGTCTCGACAACAGCCCCTACAATCTCGCCATTTTGCGACATATGGCGCTCAATCTGATGCATAAGGACCGCTCGAAGGTTTCCCTGCGCGGCAAATTCAATCTTGCCGCCTGGAGGGAGGATTATCTGGCTCAATTGCTGGCTCAGGCCTGACGCGAATTGTCGGATGCTCCAAAATTTCCGAGGCTGGACCGTGCCAATCGCAACCATCCAGTAAGTCAGCCGCCCGTAGAGAGGATGCATCCGACCCGGCAACCCTGATCCCGCTCGCTGGGGATGTCGCTTGCCCTTCGACAACGCGCGAATACTCTCGTCCGAACAGCCCCACCACCCGAACCTCGCGGGCGGCCGAGCCGGGACCCGTTCGCGCGTCTCCGCCGCTATCCCCGGCGCCGCAACGCGTCCGGCCGAGACTCTCCCGGCCGAGACTGTCCACGGCCAGACTGGCCTGCCCGAGATTGGCCTGCGCCAGACTGGCCTGCCCGAGACTGGCCTGCGCCAGACTGGCCTGCCCGAGACTGGCCTGCGCCAGACTGGCCTGCGCGATACCGCACCGCTCGATTTCGCCCGCATCGCACAAACTCTCGCCCGGTGTCGGGCGCAACATCCCTATCTGCTGTTCCGCGGCAGCGCGCTGCCAGCGATTTGCCGTCTTGCCAGCGCGGCGCCCGAAGCCCAGGCCCGCCTCGCAAAGCTGGTCCCCGAGATCCCGCCGGCGGCGCTGCCTCGCGATCCGCGTGCCGCGGTCAAGCGCCGCGCAAGACGGTTGATCGCGACCGCGTTCCTGGCACTCACTGGCGAAGGGGCGATCGCCACTGCGGCGCTGACGGCGACCCGCGAGGCGCTCGCCGGGTTTGCCGCGGCGGTGAGCTGGAAGGAGCGCAAGGTGATCCGCTCCTTTCTCGATTGTGCCGAGATCGCCGTTGCCGTGTCGCTGGCCTATGACTGGCTCTACCAACGGCTCGCGCCGCGCGAACGCGACGCGATCGAGAACGCGATCCGATGCAATGTTCTCGAACCCGCGCTCGCTGCCTATGACGACCCGGGTTTGATGTGGCCGCGAAGACGAGACAATTGCGCACTCGTATCGAATTCCGGCATCCTCGTCGCGGCGCTTGCGGTGCTGCACCGGCACCGTGAGATCGCAGCCGAACTGATAGCCCATAGCCTCGCCTCGTCATGGAACGTGTTCTCGGCGCTGGCGCCCGACGGAGCATGGCGCGAGGGTCTGAGCTACTGGTCGCTGACGATGCGCTATGCCGGTTTGATGGTGGCGGCGCTGGAGAGCACGTTGGGGGACAGTTTTGGCTTCGCCGCCCGGCCGGGGTTTGCCGAGACCGGGGATTTTGCGCTGCACGCCGCGGGTCCGTTTGGCGCCGCCTTCAATTTCGGCGATTCCGACCGTCACTTCGACGCTTCACCGCTGACTTGGCACGCCCATCGTTTTGGCCGGCCGATCGATCGCTGGCTGCTCGGCGGCTGTGACACCTGGTATCTGCCATTTGCGACGATCTGGTCTGGACGCGAGGGCGCCGGTCCGACGGCGCTCGGCCTGCCCACGGGCAAGGTCTTCCACAGCGGCGATCTCGCCTGCTTCCGCAACACCTGGTCGGCCGATCCACCGGCCCGTCCGGTCTATCTCGCGATCAAAGGAGGCAATGTCGCCAGAAGCTGCGGCACCGGAAGCCCGCGGCCCGAGGACGTCACCTTGCACACACAGGCCGATGCCGGCACCTTTGTCGTCGATGGCGCGCGGCATCGCTGGGTTATCGATCCGGGCGGAGACGATTACGATTTGCCCGGCTATTTCGAGCACGGCACGGATGCCCGATCGGGGCGGCGCTGGCAGTACTATCGCTCGCAGGCCGCCGGCCACAACACCTTGACAATCGCCGGGCGCGACCAGGTGCCGAACGCGCCCGCGGACATTATCGGCAGCTGCGTCGAGGGCGATTGCAAATGGGCGGTGTTCGACCTTTCGCTGGCCTACGGCAAGCCACCCGGCAGCGTGCGGCGCGGTGCGGCCCTGATCGGCCGCCAAGTCGTCATCCAGGACGAAGTCGACCCGGCAACCTGCCGGGACGTGCTGTGGGCGATCCATACCAGCGCCGAGCCGGTGTCGCTGACCGGATCGCTGGCGCGGTTTCGCCAGGGCGAAGATCACCTGGTCGTGCGCATCCTGGAGCCCGCGGGGGCTCGCCTCGAGCTGGTCATGCCGCCACCGCCGCGCTCCTTCGCGCTCGCTGCGGCGCATCAGCTGCACGGCTGCCCGCCAGGCGATCGCGTCAGCGTGTCTGAATTGCCGTGGCGCGTCGATGCCGCGGGCCAGCTGCAGGGCAGTGCGCCGATGCGTCGCCTGCAAATCGCCTGGCCCGCGGGAGCACGCCGCCTGACCGTGCTGCTTTTGCCCGATTGCGAGTTTGAAGAACTGATCCTCCCGGTCGCTCCGCTCGATCACTGGCTGGCGCGCCGACCGGTGCGGCTGACGGGTCTGCCGCGACGCGGCTGCCGTGCGCGCAGCGCTGCTCCCGCAACCCGCGCCCTTGCTGTAAGGACTGCGAAATCTGAGGTGCGATATCCTGCGGCCGAGCCAACGACGAGCCACGGTCATGGCTGAGCCTGCTGACCCGCTGCCGGTGACGGCCGATGGATTGACCCGGGTGCGACGCAGGGTCGTGCTGCTGAGCCTGACCTGGGCGTCCTCGCTGGGCATAGTCTCCTCCACCATCTACGTTCCGTCGGTGCCGGCGATCGCGCATGCGCTGCATACCTCGATCGCGCGGGTACAGCTGACCTTTGTCGGGTATCTGCTGGCGCTAGCGGTCAGCATGCTGGTGCTGGGGCCGCTGTCCGACCGTTTTGGCCGGCGGCGGACCGTGCTCTGTGGTCTTGCCCTGTGTGCCGTGAGCAGCCTCGTCTGTGCCGTCAGCCAGACGATCGAAGTGCTGATCGCGGCGCGGGTCGTGCAGGGGATCGGCGCCTGCGCCGGCATGGTCGTCGGCCGCGCCTTGACGCGGGAAATCTGGGGCACCGCAGCCGCCGCTCAGGTCATCGCCGGTCGGGCGATGGCCGCTACGATCCTCCAGGCCGCCGCACCGGTGCTCGGCGGCTATCTGCAGCAATGGATCGGCTGGCGGGCCAACTTCGCCGCGGTCGTGGTATTCGCCTCTTTCGCCATGATGTTGATGGTCTATGTTCCGGATCGCGGCAAGGTGCAGCGCGCGGCCGCTCGCGGCCCGGGCATGCTGGCTGGCTACCGCACGCTGCTCGGCACCCGCCGCTATCTGGGCTACGCGCTGTCGGCCGCGGGTGCCCATGCCGGTTTCCACATCTTCGCCGCCGGCGCCCCGGCGGTGCTGATCGGCACCTTTGGCATCACTCCTGAGCAGTACGGCTATTACGCGGCATTGCCACCCTTCGGCTTTCTGGTTGGCAGCTTTCTGTCCAACCGGCTGACCCTTCGGCTCGGCGTCGACGGGCTGATCACGATCGGCACGATGGTGCTGATCCCGGCCGGGTTTGTCATGGTGGCGCTGGCGCTGCTGCACGTCGCGGGCCCGTTCGTCGTGATCGCTCCGATGATCTTTGTGTGCTGCGGCAGCGGTCTGATCACGCCAAATGCAGCCGGTGGCAGTCTCGGTGTCAATCCGCGGATCGTCGGTGCTGCGGCGGGTCTGTGCAGCTTTCTGCAGATGGGTGCGGCAGCGGGTGGCACCGCGCTCTTGTCGCTGGGGCCGAGCGGACACCCGCTGACGCTGGCGATCGTCATCGCTGTGGCCGGGCTCTTTTGCGTGACCGCGTTCAGCTCGCTGACGCAATTCGGTCGACGCGCGGCAAAGGCCGGCGCCGGAGCCACGATCTGACCACCCCAGCGCAGCACATGCGCCGTTTGGCCCCTGCCCCGCCGGCGCCCGTCGGATGGCGTCCGCAAGACATGATCGCCATGCATTTTCCGGCGATCGCCGCGTTGTGGCGAGCGGTGGAGCCAGAGCTGCGCGATATCGAGGCGGAGTTGGACCGCGCCGAGGCAGCCGGACATGATCGCTCGTCGCTGCGCCAGGCGCTGGGCGAGGTCCTATGGCGGTTGCAATACACCGGGGACGCAGATGCCGCCGGCGCGGCACTCGACCGGTTGCGGCTCCTCGCGGTCACACCGCAGCCGCGAAGCCCGGCCGGACCCGACCGGGACGGCAGCTTCGGCGCCGGCACCGGGGTGTGGTTTCTAAAGCTCGATGCCTCGGTCGATCACCTGCTCGCCGATGATTACGAGGGCGGGCACACGCCGCGATTTCTTGATCGGATCAACGATCCCGACCGCCTCGCGAGCTATCTCAAAAGTCTGCTCGTCTCGCATCTCGCAGTGGACGGGATCGACCGGCGCAAGGAGCTGAACTTTGCCACTGCCGGTCTGGTCCGGCTGATCCTGCGGCGCCGGCCGCGCGATTATCCGTGGCACCCTGGCCTCGAAACCGTGATCCGCGACTTTATTTCCGGCTGGCAGGACGAGACGAGCGGGTTCTTTGGCGCAGATTACGCGATCGGCGGACAGCGCTGGCGCACCGCCGATCTCAGCCTCACCTTTCATATGGCCCGCTATCTCGAAGGCCGGATCAGCCATTGGCCGCAGCTGATCGACACGCTGATCGCGATCCGCGAGGAACGCTATCCCAATGGCTGGCTCGACGATGGCGGGCTGACCAATCACAACAATTACGATGTCGCGGTCCTGTTCCAGCTCGGCTGGGCTGAGATGCGCGACGATCAGCGCCGGCGGGCGGCAGCCGAGATCAAGCGGCTCGCGGCCTGGTGTCTCGACACCGCGATCGCCGCCGATGGCCAGGTCGTCATGCGCGCGACGGGCGAAGCGTTGCCCGACAGCTACTATTTCACGGTCGCATTTCTCGACACGATCGGCTTTTTCGATCGGGCGAAGCGCTTCTGGACCAGGCGCGAGCTTCCCCAGGCGGCGACGCTGCGCCAGCGGTTGATGGGCCAAATCCGCCGGCTGCATCCGGCAAATCCGATGGTGCGCATGGCGCTCGGACGGCTGGGCGGTTGATGGATGGATTCGCCCGCGGGCGATCCGCTACGATACGTCCCGAACCACGACGCGAGGAAGCACAGATGTCGATTGCTGTCGAAGGCGAGGCCCGCCACGGTCTGCGGATCGAGGATGTCGAATACCAGCGCCAGGGCGGGCGGGCGATGCTGGCCCGGCTGTACCGGCCAAATGGTGCCGGACCGTTTCCGGCGGTCGTCCAGGTGCATGGCGGCGCCTGGGTGAACAAGGACCGGACCGACAATGATTTTATCGCCAAGGCGCTGGCCGGGAGCGGCATCCTCGTCGCCTCGTTCGATTTCCGCATGCCGCCCGAGGCGCCCTACCCGGCCTCGCTCGCCGACATCAATCTCGGCATCCGCTGGCTCAAGGCCAATGCCGGGGAATACCGCACGCGCGCCGATTGGGTCGGCAGCTTTGGCACATCGAGCGGCGGGCATCAGGTGCTGCTGGCGGCGATGCGGCCCGACGACCCGCGCTATAGTGCGCTGTGGCTGGCCGATGCCCCGGCGATCGATGCCCGGCTCGCCTTTGTGATCTCCGCCTGGGGTGTGCTCGACCCGCTGTTGCGCTACGAATTGGCGAAGAAGGCCGGCAATGCCGAGCTCCTCGACAATCACCACAATTTCTGGGGCGACGCTGCGACAATGGAAGAGGGTAATCCGCCGCGAATGCTCGACCGCCGCGAGAAAGTCGAGCTGCCGCCGGCCTTGGTCTTTGGCGGCGACAAGGACGAATGGGTCCCGGTCGAATTGATGCGCAAATTTGTCGCCGATTATCAGAGGGCCGGCGGCGAGGCCGAATTGCAGCTCTACGAGGGGGCCAATCACGGCTTTATGACCGGCAAGCCCGACGCCCCCTACGCCGGCCGCGCGATCGACCGGATGAAAGCCTTTATCCGCAAGCACACCACCGGCTGAGCTAGCACTCGGCGGCGGCGAGGGCCTGGTCGAGGTCGCCGATCAAATCGGCGGCGTTTTCGAGGCCGACCGACAGGCGCACGACATCGGGCCCGGCGCCGGCGGCCTCGCGCTGTGCATCGGTCAGCTGCCGGTGGGTGGTCGAGGCCGGGTGCAGGATCAGGCTGCGGGTGTCGCCGATATTGGCCAGATGCGAAAAGAGCCGCACATTTTCGACGAGCCGGATCCCGGCCTCGTAGCCGCCCTTGACACCAAAGGTGAAGACTGCCCCCGCCCCTTTTGGCAGGTATTTGGTGGCGAGCTCATAGTAGGGGCTGTCCTTGAGCCCGGCATAGGAAACCCAGGCGACGCGCGGATCGGCCGCCAGAAATTCGGCGACAGCGAGCGCATTCTCGATATGGCGGTCCATGCGGACGTGCAGGGTCTCGATGCCGGTCAGCGTCAGGAACGCGTTCATCGGCGACAAGGTCGGGCCAAAATCCCGGAGCGCCACCGCGCGCGCCTTTGTCGTGAAGGCGAAATCACCAAAATTCTCGAAGAATTTGAGGCCATGATAGGCCGGCTCTGGATCGCTCAATGACGGGAAGCGGTTGTCGCGTCCCCAATCGAAGCGGCCCGATTCGACAACCATGCCGCCGAGCGCGTGGCCGTGCCCGGAGAGGAACTTGGTCGTCGAATGGCAGACGATGTCGGCACCCCATTCGAACGGCCGGCACAGATAGGGCGTGGCGAGCGTGTTGTCGACGATCAGCGGGATGCCGGCCTCGTGCGCGATCGCCGCCACCTTTTCGAGATCGACGACGATGCCGCCGGGATTGGCGAGGTTTTCGACAAAAATCGCCTTGGTCTTCGGGGTCAGCGCGCGGCGAAAATTATCCGGGTCAATCGGATCGACAAAACCGCATGTCCAGCCGAGCTTTTTAAACGACAGCCCGAACTGGGTCAGCGAGCCGCCATAAAGGTTGCGCGAGGCAAGAAATTCGTCGCCGGGCTCGAGCAACGTGAAGAAGATCAGAAATTGCGCCGCATGACCCGAAGCTGCAGCCAGTGCCGCGCGGCCCCCTTCGAGGCTCGCGACCCGCTCTTCGAGCACGGAAACGGTCGGGTTATTAAGCCGGGCGTAGATGTAGCCGAAATTGTGCAGGTTGAAGAGCCCGGCGGCGTGATCGACATCATCGAACACATAGGCCGCGGTCTGGTAGATCGGCGTCGAGCGCGCTCCGGTCGTCGGGTCGGGGGCGGCGCCGGCATGCACGGCGCGGGTCTCGAAACCGTGCACGATATTGTGCGATGGGGGCGTCTGTTGCCTGATGCGGCGCGCGAGCGGGGGCTCGGGCGGGCGGTTCCGGATGATGCCGCTGTTGACCCCGCTCCACGACAATTCACCGCCGAGCCGGCCGAACTCGATCTTTGGGCAACGGTTCATAATGACTTCGATGCCGGCTGCCTCGGCTGTGGCGGCGGCCGTGTCGTGGCGGATGCCGAGCTGCATCCACACGACCTTGGCGCCGATCGCGATCGCATCCTCGACAATGCCCGGCGCCTCGCGCGCGGCGCGAAACATATCGACCATGTCGACGGGATCACGGATGTCGCGCAAGCTGGCGTAGGCCTTCTCGCCGAGCAGCGTCTCGCCGGCGATGCCGGGATTGACCGGGATCACCCGATAGCCCTTGTTCTGCAGATACTTCATGACGAAGTAGCTGGGCCGGTTCCAGTTCGCCGAGGCGCCGACCATCGCGATCGTCTTGACCCGCTGCAGGATCGCGCGCAATTGCGCGTCGGGATAGGGGATGGGTTCGAGACCGCTCATCTCATTTTTCCGACAAGGGTTTTCGTCCGCCATCTTCGCGCCGGTGCCGGCGCCGGTGTCAAGCCAGCGCGGCCATTCTGCCGGCCAAGCCCCGCCGGCGCTGGTCGCATACGCCACAGTGCCGCCGGTGGCGGCCCGATGCCGTCCATTGGCACTTTTGGGGACCGGCTGTTCCGGCTCACCAGGTCAGCGCGGTGCCCTTGAGCCCAACACCGCCGTTTTTCTGGATCACACCGAAGAGCCGCAGCCGGCACGGCCAGGTCGGCTCGCAGTCATCGCGCCCCGCCCGATCGGGTGCGGTCGCAAGCCCCGGATCGTTGTTGGGCGGTGTCGTCAGATCGACCGGCGGCATTTGCAGACGCAGCGCCCGGGTCGGCTGCGCCCACGCCGAAAGCGGGCCGGCGGCGCCTGCCAGCGCCAGGACTGCAGCCGCCGCCCAGGCCCGCCGCAGTTCCCGGGTCAGAGCACCTTCAGCATCGTCTCGGCGCTGGACACCTCGAACTGGCCCGGCTGCTCGACATTGAGCACCTTGACCACGCCGTCATCGACCAGCATCGAATAGCGCTGCGTGCGCACACCCATGCCTTCCTTGACGCGATCGAGCTCGAGGCCGATCGCGCGCGCGAAATCGCCGCTGCCGTCGCCCAGCATGACGACCTTGCCGGCAGCACCATGCTCCTTGCCCCAGGCGTCCATGACAAACTGGTCATTGACCGCGATGCAGGCGATCGTGCCCACACCCCTCGCCGTCAGCGCATCGGCGTTGGTGACATAGCTCGGCAGATGGCGCTGCGAGCAGGTTCGGGTAAACGCGCCGGGCACCCCGAACAGCGCCACCTTCTTGCCGCGAAAGAAATCATCGGTCGAGACTGCCTGCACCCCGTCGGGTCCGACATAGCGCAACGTCGTCGTCGGCACCCTGTCGCCCACCTTGATTGTCATCGATCGTCCTCCCGATTGCCGATCCCAGCATCCCAGCACAGCGGGGCCCCCGCTTCAACCGATGATCCCGCACCGCCCGGGTGCCTTGGTCATGCGGCTCAGGCGAGCCGGGGCAACACCCGCTCGGTCAACAGCATAAAGCTCTCGTGGCTCAAGGGCGCGCACAGCAGATAATCGAGACCGATCGCGTCGCGCAGCCCTAGAATCTCTTCGGTCACCGTCTCGGGTGTGCCGTGCAGGATCACCTCGTCGAGATAGCGCTGCACCGGGTCGACCCCCGCGGGGGTGAAACCGCTCTGCACGACCGGGCGATGCCGGGCGCCGAGATAGGAATCGACAATCCATTGTGCGCCGCTGCGCGCGACCTCCTCGGCTCTTCGCGCATCACCGGCGATCGCCACCAGCCGGGCGACCGGTATGTCGCGGCCGCCGTCCGAAAAGCCCGCAGCGGCGAGGCGCTCGGCATAAAGGCGCCGCTTGCGACCGATCTCGGCCGCGGAGGAATGCGGGTCCATCAGGATCGACAAACCGCGGCCGGCAGCCCATTCGATAGCGCTCTCGGAGCTCGCCGCGACCCATACCGGCGGGTGCGGACGCTGCACCGGCTTTGGCAGCACCTCGACATTCTCAAACCGGAAATGCTCGCCGGCAAAGCTCAGCCGCTCGGCGGTCCAGGCTTTCAGCACGATTTCGACAGTCTCGCGGAACCGGCTCGTGCTCTCGTCGGGGGGCACGCCAAACGCCTCGAACTCGACGCGGGCAAAACCGCGCCCGGCTCCCCAATTGACCCGGCCACCAGATAATTGGTCGAGCAGCGCCACCTCCTCGGCGAGCCGCAACGGATGGTAGAACGGTGC